>CAZMNG010000362.1:0-5142 GCA_964567505.1 uncultured Chthoniobacterales bacterium | reverse complement strand
ACTCCGGGCAGACATCCAGCATAACATTTTGAAAATATGATTTTTCAGCAGAATCGAATCTTTAGATACGACCCCTTGGACGGCGCACATCCGAGTGGTCAAGGCACGATTGTTACCGTGTACGGTCCCGGCACCGACGAAGAGCATTGGATCCCAGTGTTTGCCATCACTAGCGTTTCAACTGGAGAGAGCGGCCCGGAGCAAGTCTTACGATGAGTCCCTGCGCTGCATTGCCTTGTCGTGAAATCCGTCGATCTACGGTAGTTTGCAGAGAACTAAATATGCTGCTCCGCTGATCAGCACCGAATGATCGTCGCGAGAGAAGGCAATTTGACCATCTGTGCGTAAACGTAAGCTGAAAGAACGAAGCTTTTTGCCGGTATCTAAATCAACTAACCGAAGAAAACTCGTGTCGGTGCCTCCTGATGGATCACCGTCAAGCAAAAGGATACGGCGCCCATCGGCAGAAAAGCACGCAGAGAGAACATGAAGATGCCCGGTAGGACCTGCGATTTGGTCTTCTGCCGGATCGAAGTCAAAAGTATGCAGTTTGGAGCCGGTGCCGGTGTTCACCACGTTAATTCCGCGCGCCATATTGCACTGAAGAACGAGGTGTCCGTCCGGAGAAAAGTTAAGCGGTTCCAACGCGCTCGGTAGCTTCAATCGACGTACTTCGCTGCCGCGATGAAGATCCCAAACTTGAATGAGCCCGTTAATTGACGCTGTCATAGCGGATAGGCCATCAGGCGAAAATCGCGCGACAAAAACAAGCTCAGTGAATTCAGCCTCTGTAGTTCGTTGAAAGCGATAGATTTCTTTGCCTGTCTGCACATCCAATAGTTGCACGACTTGCTGCTCGTTGACCGAGAGTATTGACGCACCATCGGGAGAAAAGGCTAGAGCGAGTGCTGAGCCGACCTGAAAACGACGGATCTCGTTGCCGGTCTCTACGTCCCACATCGCCGCATATGTCGCGGTACCCGCCACTGCGAAGTGACCGTCCGGCGAAAAGGTTGGTCCAAACACGGCGGACTGGTCCTGTAAGAGATAGCGAAGCGAGGTCGAAGCCTCAATATTTGAGTCCGCCCGGGATTCTGATTGTGCAGGGTCCGGTTGAACATCGGCCTGAGGCGGGGTCGCATGCAACGCGGCGGGCTGCGGAGTTTCTGACGACTGTGCGGGCGTTCTCGCCTCGCTCGCTATCTTTTGTTCGCCTCCCCGGAACCATAACCTTCGGATGGTTAGGTCGGCGAGAATTAACAAAAGCAGCGCCACAGATATTACGACCCATCGCCGGAATGATGCCGGCACTCTGCTCGAGGTACTCTGCTTCGGGCCCTTTGTTTCCTCAAACCTCGACGCTTCTTTTTTTCGTTCGTGGCTAAGGGTGCGAGGGACTCGTCAGCAACTCCGCGCAGACCCGTGTCGTAGCCAGGTAAGATCTTTTTTGTCAACTCCAGTAACGATTGGATATGGTTCTCCATCGGTGGAGTCAGAGCGTCCAGCCAATGTACAAAGCCGAGAAAGTATTCCAAAGCGCCGATCGGAGGCACATCTTCTATCCGAAACGGGATGACTACGAGACCTTTAGCAAATGCCCTCTCAATTTCTCGCTGGACATGTTCGGAACGATTTGCGTGCCCTGAAAACACCAGAATGAGGATGCGGCATGATTCGATGCCTTTCATGATGGAAGCGGTCCAGGATAGCCCGGGCATTATATCTCTGGGCGCCATCCAACAGCGAATTCCTTCCGACTCTAGCCTATGGCAAACGGCTTCGGCCGTCAGTTTGTCGGAACGCGAATGACTGATGAAAACGTCGTGATGCATGACGGCGTTCCAACTATGCCATTCGCAATAATCGAATGTCGAGACTACGGCAGGATGTCAATCAGACGTACACGGGGAAAGCCGCAGGTTGTCACAGAAGGGATCAGGCGTCTCTGCCGGTGCCACGCTTGACCGGCCACCCACCCTTCCGCGCCTAGTTACCGATTGCGTCGCCACGCGACAGCACAACCGCCGTGGTGGTGGCACTCGGATCGAGAACAGGCAGAGACCAGACTTCGCCAAGGCTTCGTCGGGCAGGCTGCCTGTTCTACCTTGCCGCTGCAAATGTTTCCGGTTGATCGGCGTGTTCAATTCAATTGTCATTGACGTCCATTTAGACCAGAGAAGATGGCTCGAATCGGGTTTGGGTCAGTGCAGCTTCGGCCTGGGAAATCGAGATTAAGACGGCTCTCGGAAAGCTCCAAGTTCCGGCCGATTTACTAGCTCAGATGAGGGCTGTCAATTTCGATGAGCTCGCCATCCGCATCGAGCATGCGCTTTATCTCCGTCGTTTGCCACCGCTGCACTGCGACCCTTTTGACCGCATCATCGTCTCACAGGCGCTGTGTGAGGGGCTGACCCTTGTTACGACTGATCCGATTATGCGTTCGTACCCGGTTCGGAGTATTCGAGCGGATTAAGCATCGTCGGTCCGCAAAACTAAGTCGGGTTGCCACATTGCTCTTTCCGTATTTCCTTCCTGCCATGCCTGAGCTACCAGAAGTGGAAAATAGTCGCCGGGTCTGGGATGCCGGATTGGGTCAGAGAGTTTTAAAAGTCCTTGTTCCGCATCCTGATGTTCGCGACTTTCGCGGCACGGAAGTCCGAGCGTTGCAGGACCAGCTTGCTGATCAGGTGTTGTGCGGTTCTCAAGTGAACGGGAAACAGATTGTGTTTCGTTTCGGCCGGGCCGGATCCCTTTGGCTCGGTATACACCTTGGGATGAGTGGGCGGTTAACCGTTGAGTCAGAGTCGATTGAGCCAAGGAGACATGACCATCTGATATTGCGCCAGGCGAAGCGTTCACTGGTGTTTTCTGATCAAAGACAATTTGGAAGAGTGCTATTCCATCAAGGGATTAAGGCGCCGGATTGGTGGACGCGCCTGGCTCCGCCCATTCTTTCCGATCAGTTCACGGTGAAAGCGGTGACCAATTTTTTGCGACGCCGGAGGAGTACTTCGCTCAAGGCGGTGCTGCTAATGCAGGAACGGTTTCCCGGGATAGGGAACTGGATGGCGGACGAAATCCTCTGGCGAGCCCACTTAAACCCGGCGGCGAAAGCAGGCCAACTAGAACCGGCGGCGGCGGCGAATCTGTGGCGAACCATCCGCCGCGTGACCCGGCTCTCCATTGCAAGTATTCGGGAGGATTGGGATTACCCGGCCACCTGGTTATTTCAACATCGATGGGTGGATGGCGGTAAATGCCCGCGATGTCGCTCAGCGTTGTCCCGTGCAACCATCGCTGGACGGACAACGTGTTGGTGCCCGAAGTGCCAGAGCACTGTCGCCCGGAAATCCTGAGAGATTTAGGAGTAGCAGATACCCCTCGCCACGATCGGCCAGAATCATATGATCGGTGCTTTACAGGTCTTTGAATCCTCACTCACCGTTCAAGGCATCCAGGCATTAATCGGCCGCGACATTCTAGAGGCAATGACAGTCGCGAACCTCACTTACTCCGGATTTCATTGGACACTCTGGATTTTGGACAAAATGCGGAGCTCCGCATTTCGGTCCATTGCTACTGGCAACCAGACGGCGGACGAAGGCTAAGCGGTTGAGCGTGGCCAAGCCAAGCAGACTGTAAAAGGTCGTTTAGGAGCAACTGCAAGGAGCCCCGCCGAGCGGCAATTCGCGCGCGCGGCGGGGATGGAAATCACGCGAAACGGATGCGGGCCTGGTCAGTCTGGTTGACGTGAATGGTGTCAACGAAGCGTATGCTGCCAATCGCTCTGGCCATCACCAGCGAAGAGGTCCGGAAACCGTCGCCGAAGAAACGGACTCCTCGAAACAGGGGGCTTTCAGTCACGCCAGTCGCGGCGAAGATGATGTTTTTGCCTGGAGCCAAGTCCTCGGCTGTATAAATCTTTTTCACGTCTTTAATGCCCATATTGGGCATGCGTTCATGTTGTTTGTCGGTATAGCCGGTAAGACGGCCCACCATATACCCGTTCAGGCAGCGGAGGGCGGCAGCCGTGAGGACACCTTCAGGAGCTCCGCCGCAGCCCATCACAGCGTGCACACCGGTTCCAATCATGGCAGATGCGATTCCGGGAGTGAGGTCGCCGTCGGAAATGAGCCGGATGCGAGCACCAGCCTTGCGGATATCCGCGATCAGTTTTTCGTGGCGAGGGCGTTCGAGGACAACGATGACCAAATCGTCGACGTTACGGTCGAGCGATTTGGCGATATTCCGCAGGTTATCGGCGACCGGGGCATCCAGATCGACCGCGCCCTTGCAGGAAGGACCGACCACGATTTTCTCCAGATAGCAATCCGGAGCGTGAAGCAGGCCGTGCCGCTCGCTGGCTGCCAGCGCCGTAATCGATCCTGGAGAACCGGTAGCACACAGGTTGGTGCCCTCTAGAGGATCGACCGCAATATCAACTTGAGGATAGGCGGCACTGTTGGCATCCTGGCGGCCAACCTGTTCTCCGATGTACAACATGGGCGCCTCGTCGCGCTCGCCTTCGCCGATCACGATCGTCCCTTGCATCGGGACACTTTCCATTACCTTGCGCATGGTTTCGGTTGCAACATGATCAGCGAGCTTGCGATCGCCCTGCCCCATGGTGTGCGCCGCAGCAATGGCAGCAGCCTCAACCACCCGCAGCATTCCGAGAGCTAGATCCGACTCCAGATCCGTGCGAAAATTTGCCTCTTGCCTTGGCTCAGTAGCTTGTATTGGCATTTTATGTCCTTCCTAAAATGGAAAATCCCTTTTAATGGCATCCTGGAAAGGAAACCGCACGCCTTGCTGATCTTTCATGTGTCTACCATAGATGCCTTTGTCGTGCGCCTACTAAGCGTATTGTGTCAAATGTCTTACACATCTTGAGTTTTCTGGCTTGCGATGGGCTGTGGCGAGGCGCGTGGCGCTGAAGGAATGCCGTTACATCGGTAGCGCGAAGCTTAGAGAGATTCAGAGCATTGCGCCCATCGTCAAACCGTCGACGATCAATAAAAGAAAAAGAGGGACAGGTCAGATACTTGGGGAAACTAAACCGCACAAAATTTGACCGGTCCCCGGTTTTTGCTCGATCGGAGCCGCCTCCGACGCGCTGAAGAGATCCGGCGGCTCGTTCTG
>CAZMNG010000361.1:0-5147 GCA_964567505.1 uncultured Chthoniobacterales bacterium | reverse complement strand
CTCGGCGTTGACCGGTCCTCGTTCGTCGACAGGGTCCCCGGTCACGTTGAAAACTCGCCCGAGGATGCAGTCGCCAACCGGCACCGAGATCGGCGCGGCCGTGTTTGTCACCGGCATCCCACGCTTCAATCCCTCTGTAGACGACATCGCGATCGCGCGAACCCAACCGCCGCCGAGATGCTGATGCACTTCCAAAGTCAGTTTTTTCCCCTGCCCGCCGTCGACTGAAAACTCGATCTCCAATGCGTCGTGGATGCTCGGCAATGCGTCACTTGCACTGAAATCGGCATCAATAACGGGGCCAATGACTTGGATAATGGTACCTGTATTCATATTTTCGGACCTATCCCACGGCGAGCTGCGCCGTGGTAATCTCAAGGAGCTCTGTCGTGATGTTTTCCTGGCGAACCTTGTTGTATTCGAGGGTTAAATCTTTGATCAGCTGTTTCGCATTATCGGTCGCGTTCTTCATTGCCACCATCCGCGCACTGTGCTCGGACGCACGGGCATCGAGCGCCATCTGAAACAATTGAAACGCAATGTAGTGTGGAAGAATCGAGTCCAGAACTCCGTGCACGTCGGGCTCGAAGATGAACTCGCCCGACTCTCCTTTTACATCCAGTTCCTCAGCCGGAATCGGCAACAGGTCCCGCAACACGGGCTGTTGCGTCAGCGTATTCACAAATTTCGGGTATAAGACCCGGACTTCGTCGACTTCGCCAGAGATGAATCTATCCGAAACAAATTTTGCGATCGGCCGAACGTCGGCAAACCGAACGGGATCTTTCAAGGGATAGTCGGCAACCAGATTTCGCCTCGTGCGAACCAGATATTGAGCCGCCTTTCTGCCCATCACGGCGAATTCCGCTTTTTCGGCGTCGGTTTCCGCGAGCTCTTTGAACAGGTTCGAGTTAAGAGGGCCGCAAAGGCCTTTGTCGGTCGAAAAGATCACGATCAACTCCTTGTTGATTTCGCGGACCGCCAAAAGCGGATGGCTGGTCGGCTCAACACGGCCCTTGACCGCAGCCAGGACTCGCCACAGCATCTCCTGATACGGGCGCCCCGCAATCGCCGAGGTTTGTGCCTTCCGCATCTTGGCAGCAGCCACCATCTGCATGGCTTTCGTGATCTGAGACGTGTTCTTGACCGACTTGATTCGTCGGCGCAAATCGAGTGTGCTGGGCATTGGAAGGAGTTACGGTCTGTAGAACCCTTTGAATTCTTTGATCGCAGCGTGGAGCTTTTCTTCCAACTCCTTGTCGATCGCCCGCTTTTCGATGATGATCCCCAGCAGGTCTCCCTTGCGCGTCTGGAAGTATTCAACCAGCTTCGCCTGACAGTCTCTGACCTTGTCGACAGCGACGTCGTCAAAGTATCCCTTCTGCATTGCAAACAGAATCACCACCTCGATCTCAACCGCATACGGGTTGTATTGCGTCTGCTTGAACAGCTCGACGATTCGTTGACCGCGCTCCAGCTTCTTGCGAGTGCCCGCATCCACATCCGATCCGAACTGCGCGAACGCCTGCAAATCGCGGAATTGCGCAAGATCAAGTTTGGTCGACCCGGCGACCTGCTTAATCGCCTTGATCTGCGCGGCGGACCCGACTCGGCTCACCGAAATACCGACCGAGATCGCCGGCCGCACGCCCTGGTAGAAAAGATCGGTCTCCAGATAGATCTGGCCGTCCGTAATCGAAATCACGTTCGTCGGTATGTAGGCCGAGACGTCGCCGGCCTGCGTCTCGATGATCGGCAGCGCGGTCAGCGATCCACCACCGTTGGCGTCGTTGAGGCGAGCGCTCCGCTCCAATAACCGGGAATGAAGATAAAACACGTCTCCAGGATACGCTTCACGTCCGGAGGGACGTTTAAGCACCAGGGAAACCTGGCGGTAGGCCGCGGCGTGCTTCGTCAAATCATCAAACACAATCAGCGCGTCCATCCCCTGCGCCATGAACCATTCGCCCATGGCCGCTCCGGAATACGGCGCCAGATACTGCGTCGTCGCTCCTTCCGAAGCCGGAGCCGAAACAATAATCGTATTGGAAAGTGCGCCGGCTTTCTCGAGCACATCGACCGTTCGAGCGACGCTCATGTTCTTCTGGCCAACCGCGACGTAGATGCAGTACAGCGGCTTGTGATTCTTGATCTTTCCTTCCTCGGCAGCTTTGTTCAACCGGGCCTGGTTGATCATCGTGTCGACCGCGATCGTCGTCTTGCCCGTCGCACGGTCGCCAATGATCAATTCGCGCTGACCGCGTCCGATCGGAATCATCGCGTCGACCGGCAGAATACCGGTCTGGACCGGGACCGAGACACTCCTTCGTTTGATGATGCCCGGAGCAATCTTCTCCACAGGGTAAGTCTCGTCCGATTTGATCGGACCTTTGCCGTCAATCGGCTGACCAAGCGCGTTCACCACGCGCCCAAGCAACCCTTTTCCGACCGGGACCGACAACAACCTGCCGGTGGTCTTGACCTCTGTTCCCTCTCCAACCTTGCTGTAATCTCCAACCAGAATCGCTCCGACCTCGGTCTCTTCCAGGTTCAACGCAATGCCATATAGGCCGTCCGGAAACTCGATCATCTCGTTCAGCATGACGTTGCTCAAACCCTCGATCTTCGCCACGCCGTCACCGATTTCCCGGACTGTTCCGACATTCGTACGCTCCGTGTCGGTTTTGAGGCCTGAGATCGCTACCTCCAGTTCCTGCAAAATTGTGTTCATGATTCGATGCCTAAAGTTGTTCCCGAAGCTCGTTCAGGCGATTCTTGACCGACCCGTCCCAAACGTCGTTTCCAATCTTGATCCTCAGACCCCCCAGAAGCTCTGGATTTGTCCGAAACTCTGTCGTGAGATCATCTCCATACCGGGCTCTTAAATTCTGTATGATTCGATCTCCAAGAGAACGATTCAGCGGCGTCGCACTTTCAATAACGGCGCGTCGTTTCTCCACTTCCAGGTGCAGCAAACGCTGGTAGTCTTTGAGCACGTCGACGTAGTGACGCCCTTTGGCTGCTAGAACGGACTGAACCATGTTCGAAATCTTTTCCTCATCTAATTTACCGGACGTAAAGCTGTTGCGTAACATCAGACGCGACACTTTCCGGGCTTCTTTGATCGCTTTCATTGCCGGCCAAATTTAAGAAAGTGATCAGGCTGCAACTTCGCGGGCCGTCTCTTCGCTAATGCGCTGGTGGTCTTCAGGAGTCAACACCTTGCCAGTGACACGCGTTGTTGTCTCAACCACCAGGCGGCCAAGTTCGCGCTTCATCTCTGCCATGATATTTTCTCTTTCTAATGCAAGCGCTTCCTGCGCCTTCAATGTAATCTGTTCAGCCGCAGAAATCGCCTCCTGACGCTTCTGCTCGGCCAGACGATCCCCGCTCGCACGTACTTCTTCGATCAAACGCTGCGCGTCCGCATTCGCCTTTGCCAGAATTTCCTCGTACTTTGCCTGCGCCGCGGCCAGTTGTTTCTTGATGTTTTCTGCGTTGATCTGGCCCTCTTCGATTCGTCGGCGCCGTTCTTCAAGCATCGCAATGACCGGCTTGAATGCGAATCGCTTCAGAACAAAGTAAACAATCGCAAATAGCACCACCTGGGCTATCAGGTTCGGCCAGTAAACGCCAAATTGTTCAGCCACTTTACCCACAGCGTCCATAGAGTCTCTTGATCGGGAGGGTTTCTTTAATCACCGACTTTGCGGATGTTGCAAGGCTTTTCACCTTGCAACCTCCACATTTTTTCGCCGCTACTTCGTGAATGCAATGACCAATCCGTAAATCGCGATCGCTTCGGCGAGCGCCATTCCGATAATTGCCATCACCAGAATGCTCCCGAATGCACTCGGATTGCGCCCGACCGCCTCGGCCGCCTTGCCTCCAACGATCCCAACTCCAACTCCTGCCCCAAGCCCGGCAAAGGCCAGGGGCAGAAACGGACCAAAATTCCCGGCTTCAGCTGCCAGCATTGGAAGGGTTTCTAACATGCTTCTATCCTTTCGTTTCGTTCTGTGTTTCATACCGGCCGCCCACGCGGTGCATGGTCTCAGCCGGCAAATCTTTCTTTGGCTCTTTTAGTGCGAACCGCCCTCTCCTTCGTGTTCGGTCGAGAGCTTGATGTAGACGGCGCACAGCATCGCAAAAACGAACGCCTGCAACAGGCCGACCAATAGCTCGAGGAAATAAAACGGAAGCGGGAACAGAATCAGCGAAATCCAGTTCAACGGCACCGGCAAACTCGCTCCGATCCCGCCCATCGTGTGTAGAAGCGTTTCGCCGGCGTACATATTGCCAAACAAACGGAACGAGAGCGAAACAGGCCGAATCGCAATCGAGATAACTTCAATCACACCGACGAACAAAAATAGCGGCAGAAGCGCGTACCAGAGGAAGCCTTTCAGCTCACCTTTCGGAGCAAATATATGTTTCAAAAATCCGAGAACGCCGACTTCCTGAATCGTCCAGATTAACCACCAGACCATGAAGAAGAGCGCCATCCCCAATGTCATGTTCAGATCCGCATTGGCAGGCCGCAATAGAGGGTGATCGACCTCCTTGAGCCCAAGCGGACCGCCCCCCGGCTCCCCAAACCCGATCGAGCCGACCCCCGGCACTAACCCGAACCAGTTAGCAGTCAGGATGAATACGAAAAGAGTCGCAATTAGCGAAAAGACCTTTGGGATCATGTGCTTGCCCACAACCCCCTCGAACGTAACGTATAATGTCTCAACAAGCGCTTCGAAGAGGTTTTGCACCCCGTCTGGTACCAGAGTCATTTTTTTTGTCGATTGACGTGCCCAGATCACGACCAGAACCGTCACGATCATGGTCACTAACATCGAGTTCGTGAACCACGCGGCCTCGGGAATCAGCGGGTTCGCCGTAACCGTAAGTTGTTCCGCGGCCAATAAATAAGTCTTTTCCATCAACGTGTGGCCCTCAGACGACTTGGACGCACTCCGGGAGATCGGGAGGATCAGAACAGGCAGGTCTAAGTTTCGGAGGGTGAACCTTCATCAAAGCAATCAGCCAAAAGACATGCAAGCGGTTTTGTGAAATTATTCACAAACTCCGCTATCCACCGTGGATCGGCTCTGACTGGCCCTCAGACGGTCATTTGACGACGCGATCCAACTCCG
>CAZMNG010000360.1:3520-5149 GCA_964567505.1 uncultured Chthoniobacterales bacterium | reverse complement strand
TTCCACGGGATCAGGATGTCTGATCCTTCGCCGGGCTGAACCGAATCGCAGATTTCCGCGACAGAGGAACGGAGCGGGTAGGTTGAAAAAAAGCCTCCAAGCACGTGCGTTTCGACAGCGTGAATTCCGTTGGTCGCCAGTGCCGGGTACTCAATGTCATCGTTGTCATCGATTTTGATCGGATCGGCCCATTCGATCTCCCACGAATTAAAGTCACTCAGCCGTCCGGTCCTTGATATCAGCCCGCCCAGGCTGTGCACTTCCAGTACAAGGCCGCTGTCCAGAAGGGCGACCGCAGGCCGTTCCGCGTGATTATCGTAACGTCTGGATTCAGCGAAAAATATGTCGCCGCCATTGACAAGGCCACGCCGGTAGTGAAGCAGGGTTTCCCCAGGCACCTGATGCACCAAAACGACCTTATTCAAGTTATTAATCGCAACGTGGGGATTAATTCCGGTGTCGTACCTGATTCCCCACTCACCCGAATCCCACTGAACGGTGTAGTCGCCCGCAGCCGGGTTTCTGAGGTGTCCGACCCGATAATAAATCCCGTCGCCTCCTCTGCCTGGCTCATGTACACCTACGATCACGCCGCTATCATTCATGGCGATTGAGGCGTGAAAACCGGTATCCCAACGCATAGAATGTGTCCGCCAGGTGATCGATTGATTAACATCGCCATCCGGATCAATCTGTCCGACCCGATACTCCAATTCGGATGGGTTTTTGCTTATACCTGTGGAATAAACGACGAGAACGTATCCCTCTTTGGTGATTGCGACCGTAGGCCAGGTTCCGCTAAAATCAGCGTGCTGACTTCCTCCCCAGATCAATCGGGTCCCGTCCAGCTTTCCGATGCGATACCAGTTCGTCAGGTCAAGACCAGCGTCGGTCTGGTGCATCTCTATCACCAGTCCTGACGGATGTATTGCAACCGAAGATTGCTTGCCCTTGTCATACTCAAGAGAATCGTAAAACTCCAGGTTGCACGTTGCACCTGCCGAAGCTGCTGGGGAAATCTTCGGGTCCCCGGCTTCGGCAATACCCGGAAAGTGGAAGCAAAATACAAGTAGAAGAGCGGATGCCACCCGAAGCGCCACCGGCTGACGATGAGGAAAGATCTGATTCATATCACTAGTGTCTGAATTCTACGAGCGATCGATTATTGAACAATTATCATAAATGGAATGAATTATTCGAATTATGCTAAGTCGTCCGGGCGTTTATGCGCTCAGGCGACTTCCGCACCTGATTCAAGTCTGATCGAGAAGTCTTCGCAAAAATCAGGGAAATTGATGGCGTCTGCTCTCCGAGCGGTCAGATCGTGCCCGAGGCAGGTTGACTTCGCGATTCCAAGGCTTTCTTGTGCCCTGGACCATGAAACGCAAACAACGTTATATCGCAACCCTGGAGGAAGTGACGATCACCCGAGATGGCGATTGTGCCTGGATCGCGTATAAGGAAGAGGGTATACCGGAGACCCGTCTTCAAATCGGTCCCGAAAAGGCCGAGATGAGCGATCGGGAGATTCTCCAAGCGCATAATGAATGTTTGAGAGCTGAGGCCAAGCGAGCGGCCGAATACAAGCACGTGGCCGTCGAAGTGCCTTTGGGCTCTGCGCAAATCGAG
>CAZMNG010000360.1:0-3420 GCA_964567505.1 uncultured Chthoniobacterales bacterium | reverse complement strand
AGACGCGGGCGGCACGAGGGCGCGCCCGAAGCGCCCGGCCGCTCTTCGCCAATAAACATAAGCGCGGCCGGGTAAGTCCGGCACGGTTGCCTCGGCGACTGATAACTGTGCGCCCGCATCAAGTCTTACGTCCGAACAAAAATTGTCACTGTTAAAGCCGCGCTGCGCCCCGGTGAACACGTTAAACTAACCGAGCTCGCGGACAGCGCGGACGTGGAGTGAAATGAAGCCGCAGCGCATTCAACGGAAACGGACCAAAGGATTCAATCTGCCGCCGAACACGATTTGTGTAACCAGGCCAGGCCCCTGGGGAAATCCGTTCACGGGAGACCCGGCCGAAGCTGTTGAGCAGTATCAGCAAATGCTGCTCAAGAACCGGGAGTACAGATGGGCTGCGTGCGAAGCGCTCCGCGGCAAGAATCTTGCTTGCTACTGCAAAATTGGTGCACCGTGCCATGCAGACATACTGCTTAAGCTGGTTAACCTCGAGTGACACTACGGCCGCGCATCGAAGGTCAACGGGTACTGACTGGTGGCTCAGGACGGTGGGGTATTTACGTTCGGAAGCGCTCCCGTCTGGGGGTCCTCCGGCGGCGACAACGGCGGGAATTCTGTAACCAGCATCGTCTCGTTTCCCGCGCCAGTGCCCAATGGCCCTCCCCAACGGAGGGTCGTGCACAGAATGCTGTTATTTGTTAGCTCGGGCGAGCAAGCGCCCAATGGTGGAACGGTGTACGCCAAAAAGCCGAGCTGCGTCCGCTGCTGTCTTGGAGCCGTCCCGTACTGAGCGAATCACCTCTTGCTGCTGGTGAGGGCTCAATTTGGGCGGTGGCCCAAGTTTGGCGCCGCGGTCGCGCGCGGCGGCCAATCCGCTGCGAGTGCGTTCACGAGCCATTGACCGCTCGAACTCAGCAAAGCTGCCAAGCATTTGCATGAGCATACGTCCGGCCGCCGTCGTCGTGTCAGACGGCCTCGGTAATGCTCCGGAATCCGGCGCCGGCCTCTTGCACTCGTTCCATGATCCGCAGGAGGTCTTTCAACGACCGGGACAGTCGGTCGAGCTTCCAGACAACGAGGTTATCTCCCTCCCTGAGTTGTTCCAACGTCTTATGGAGTTCTGGGCGGTCCCAGCGACCGCCAGAAGCCTTCTCTTCGAATATCCGCTTACAGCCAGCCAGTCGTAATTCTTTGACCTGGGCTGCGGTGTCCTGATCGTCGGCTTTTGAGACGCGGGCGTAACCTATGATCAGTGCGTCCTTTTTCATTCGCGATCTAACCGAGCTCGGAGCAAAGAAGCGAAGTCGTCACGACTTGCCACGTCCAGAGCGTAAAGCGCAAAACCATCCGGCATGGCATGAGCCTTTTGGCAGCAATAAAAGCCGAAGCTCCCAAGAAGCAGCTCACTTTCTGGCCAGGGGGAAAGCGCAAGGAGTTGGCAAGGAAATGCGATCGCTGCTGTCTTAAACCAATGGCAAAGGCCGTCGCCAAAGAGTACGCGGATACCTCACGTGCCGCTAAGGTCGGGGCGAAGCACCATACCTGAGATGTACCATTTGTAAGCCGGTATTTGGCGGAACCGATGCATCATGCGGCCGGTGATGTTGGCCTCTTTCATTTTGCAATTTGTGAACCGCGCCGCAGCACGTCCAGAAAGAGGCCACAAGCCGATTGCACCACCGATGCGCTGATCCCAATGCAGCACCAGTCTGCAAATTGTTCGTAAGTGAGCGAAGCCTCGCCGTATGCGGATTTGTCGATGGCCCAGAGTTGCGCGAGTTCATCCGAGGAGGAAACAGAACCGAGTCGCAATGCTGTCATAAGACATTGTTGCACTAATCTGTTGCCATATACAAGACCAATGCAACAAATTTGCGCAACATAATGACCCTGGGAAGAGAGGACAACGAGCAAGCGTTGCGCAATCGGTCGTTTTCGCAACACGTACTTAGAAGATGCTATATGACGATTGGAAAAATTCGAGTTTCTTTGTTTAGCCAGTCCCACCTGCGTGCGTCTGATAGGAGCTCTGCATTTTGATCCGTTGCTCCCAAAGCCCAAGATTGACTGCGCTCCACCGGCATTCGGTTTCGTACAACGTGCGCCGCTATTGGGGAGCATTGGACTTCCGAGGACTGAGTTCTGGATGCAGTTCGAGAGTTTCGTGAAGAACCGTCAGCAGGAGATGCTTTTCCAAATCGGTGTAATCGTCGAGCTTCTGAACGTATGCAGAATTGGCCCAATCGGAATCGCGGGCAATCAACGTTCGATAAGCCTCGACAGCCTTCTTATGGTTGCCAGCAGCCCAGCGGCTGGCTGCTTGGCCGGCAAGCAGACCGATTCCCGGCCCTTGATCTTGCGACAGGAATTGTTCTGCCATATCGAAGGCTGAAGCGGCGGCCGCGTTCCGGCCCAAGTTCAGCAGGGCCCGACCACGAAAGTGCACTACATCAGCGTCTCGAGCGAATCTATTGGTCGCAGGCGAATCGCATTTTTCAGAAGCCACTCTCTCAAGCCAAATTCGATTTCATACCGGCAGTCAACTATTTCCCGGCCGCCGGCCCCAAACCTTCGGAGACGGTATCTCAACGATAGCTGGGGCTAGGTGACACGTTCCTCAAAGGACCCATTGTGCAAGGCGAGAGAGCGCCGGAAATCCTTCTGACTGCCTTGAAGAGGAGACGATACGGAATTTAAAGCACGTTAAGGTGAAAATCTGCTTCCGATCAAAGTCCCGGCAGAGTCGATCATGCAGGCTTCTGGCCGACCACCGACTTTGCTCTCGACGATAGCTGATGAAGATCTGGCCGCTCATCTTATATCATCACCTTGCGTTGTCGACAACCAACCGCTCCCATCCGATCCGTCAATTACCTCGCTTCAGGGGAGGAAGATCAGGATTACCGGGCTCATCGAGCTCTATCACGGGAAGCAGGAGATCCTTTCAAGAGACCAAATTAGGGAAGAGTTGATGGCAAAGCCTCTTGATTTACCCTCCTTGATCCGTGGACTGAGTGCCCTGTTGTTCCAGTTCTTTCATTTTGTTCTCAAGCTGCTGAAGCGTTTCCTTTGCTTCGTCAGTGAACTTTTTGAGGGCATCGCGTTGCTTAGTGCGCTCCGCCATCCACCAACGTGCTTCAGCCTGGACAAAGTCAATAAAAGGATTTCCGATCGTAGCGGCAATTAAACATAGGCTCATGAGTGCCAGTGCGTCGTAGGGATTAATCGGGGCGCTCGTGAGAAGCTCCTTTTGAATAAAGTATATCACGCCGGGAACGATGAACGCCGCTACGATCGAACTAAGCATTTCTTTCTTAAGCGATCTCCACTGCCCGGCCTCTCCTCCTGGATTCTTCGTTTTAGGTTCTTTCGGGGGCGGTGAACTTGGCGGTGAACTTGGCGCCACCGGCATCCCAGTCGTAA
>CAZMNG010000359.1:0-5153 GCA_964567505.1 uncultured Chthoniobacterales bacterium | reverse complement strand
TATGAGCTTTTTCGCCGACTGCACAGTCTTGATCACTGGCGCATCGGCCGGGATCGGACGTGAGTTTGCCCGGCAACTGGCTCCAGCGGTAAGCACGATGATTCTGGTGGCGCGCCGGAACGATCGGCTCGAAGCACTGGAATTGGAACTAAAAATCATTAACCCTGCCCTGGACGTATTCCCGCGGCAACTGGATCTGCGCGATCACGTGGCGCTCGAAAAGTTTTGCAACTGGCTGGGCGAAAGCGGTCTCTCAGTGGATCTGCTCGTGAACAACGCAGGCCTGGGAGACCACGGTGCGTTCATCGACAGCGACTGGGAGCGTGTCAGCGCGATGCTCCAGGTTAACGTCGCATCTCTGACTTATCTGACCTACCGGATTCTCCCCAGCATGCGTAAATCTGGCTGCGGCGCGATTCTCAACGTCAGTTCGATCGCGGGCTTGATGCCAGTACCTCACCGGGCGGTTTATGCTGCGACAAAAGCCTACGTCTCCAGCTTCAGCGAATCGCTCCGGGCAGAACTTCGGGGCGGAAATATTTCTGTGACGGCGCTCTGCCCAGGCCCGGTTCCGACGGAGTTTCACGACGTCGCAGACCGAACGACGCAAATTTCGCCGGCATTTCAGGCGCAGGAGTTTTTTTCCGTGCCAGTCCAGGAGGTTGTGCGGCGAGGGTTAGACGCCGTTTGCCGCGACAAGGCGCAAGTCATTCCCGGGACCCCGATCCAGCTCGTCATGGCCGGAGTCGCCTTTGTGCCGATGTTTATCAAGCGCCTCCTACTGAACGTCCACGCGGCCCGGCTGGAAAAGTCGCCAAAATCCTCAGCTCACCCTGATTACGAGATCTCGGGTACCGTCTAGCATTACTGCATGCTCAATCAAATTTATTACTTTGTTTTCGGATTGGTTTCGGTTCTCGGGGGAGCGCTGGGATATGCGCGCGCCAAAAGCAAAGCATCACTTATCGCCGGCGGGATCAGCGGAGTTCTCCTCATCATTGCCGGAATGCTATATCCGACTTTGCTCAGCTTCATCCTTGCCCTCGTGGTTTCCATCCTCCTTCTGGCGCACTTCGGCCGCTCATACGCCGCAAAGAAAAAACCGATGCCTGCGATCCCGATGATCGTCCTGAGCGCGCTCTGTATCGTATTGACCGCGATCGCCTGGCACGCCCGGTAGCGACGTTCATGCGCACTGACTCGCCTCGGCGCTCCGCGATTCGAGTTTGGCCTGGCGTGGTTCTGGCACTGTTGCTCACGGCATGTCCAGGACCGAAACCACCCCCGCCGGAGTTCTCGCCGACTCCATCCCCGACGCCGACACCAACTCCGTTGCCGGAAACGTTTATACCTTATTCCAAAATGGAGACCGCGAAGCTCTTCAATGGACTCGAGATCCGTTCGAAAGTGGCGACAACCGAAGGGGCTCTGGCTGTCCTCGAACGGCGAACGCCAGATGCGTACGCGCTTGAACTGGACGTCGATGTGCGCGTGCCACAAGCCGCTCAAACCCTGGACCAGCTCGGTACAGCCGACCCGATGATCGGATCCATTTTACCGGGTTTGAAAGATGAACTTTCGACCGCGAAAATCTCGAACTTTTACCATGGGCTCTACCAACTGAAAGTCGACTCGTTAAACCGCAATCTGTCTCGGCTTGAACAGGTCATTTCCCGCCACAATTTCTTTGACTGCAATACCATTCTTGAGATTCAGGATCGCAAGACGAATCGCAAAGCGCTCCTGATCCAAAGCGACATGGATGTGAATGGCGACGGCTCCGACGCTGACCGATCGTCCGATATCGACGGCACAACCGCGAACTTTCAGCCCTACACCAGCTACCGGTGGCCTAAGAAGACCAACAACGCAAGCCAGTTCGTTCCCGAGCGGGAAGAGCGTCTAAAGCAGTTCCAGGCCGAGTACGACGCCAAGGCAACCGCTCCCGAGAGAAAACGAGTCCTGAAAGACCAGATCGAACATATTCAACGCGAAGTGACTGATTTGAAGAAGTACAGTTTCCTCATCTCAAAAGCGGATCCGTACATTGTTTTGCCCGGGTTCATGTTCCGGCAGCCGACGCACCCATTTGAACCGAAGCTCGGAGACTTTGCCGTCGTCATTTTTCAGGGAATACTATACCCGGCCCTGGTCGGAGACGCCGGACCTTCGTACAAAATCGGGGAAGCCTCGCTCAGAATCTGCAAACAAATCGACCCGCGATCGAATCCATACAACCGGCCATCAAGCGATCTGAACATTACCTACGTTGTCTTTCCGGGATCTGCAGAAGAACCCCCCGGTCCGCCGGATCTGCAGAAATTACGTGACCGATGTTCCTCTCTTTTGAACGAGATTGGCGGATACACCGGCGAGCTGTTTTTGTGGCAAGACATTCTGGCCAAACCTTCGCCTAGCCCGTCGCCTTCGACGTCCATATCCGGATCGCCGACACCGACCGTAACGGCGACTCCTTCTGCAACGCCAGAAAGCCGCGCGACACCCTAGCCTGAGAGCGAATACCAGACAGGCAGACGCGGCTTCTCGAAATATCTGTGAGCGCTGCAGTCAACCGATTCATTGGAAAAAGTAATCGGATTTGTTACAATAAACACATGCAAAACTGCCGATTCGCGTTTGCAGTGCACGTGATGGCAGTCCTCGCGTGGGAAAAGTCCGAGTGTTGCCCGTCCTCGCGCCTCGCAAAAACGGTCAACACCAATCCAGTCGTGATCCGACGCCTCTTGATTGACCTTCAGGAAGCGGGCCTGATCTCAACCGTACGCGGTCCGCGCGGAGGCGCAGCGCTGAAGCGCAAGGCGGAACAAGTGACCTTGCGCGATATCCACACCGCGGTGGACCGGGGCGACACGTTTGCGACCCATCCGAATAAACCTTCTCCGGATTGTCCGGTGGGAAAAAATATCGGCAGAGTGATGGAACGGATACAGAACCGGACCAATCGTGCACTTGCACGCGAGCTGGACAAGACGACACTGGCGGATGTTCTACGCGATCTGAAGCGCGGGTAAAACGATGACTTGATTTGTAATCGAAATAGTTACATATACTGCTCGTCTATTTGTTCGAAAGGAGTTTTTCATGCTTTCTGAATTTCAACCCGCCTGGACCAATGTTCTGCTGGATAATGCCGGGACTGTGGCTGCTCCGGACCGGACCGTGCTCAGTGACGGTCAATTGCTGGACGCCTATTCGGAGACCGTGAGCGGAGCGGCTGCAAATGTAGCCCCGGCGGTTGTGAACATCCAAGTCAAGAATCCGTCCATTGGACGACGAGGTGAAGGGGGTGGGACAGGCTTTTTTATTGCGCCAGACGGATTCATTCTGACAAACAGCCATGTCGTTCACGGTGCGCAATCGATCGAAGTGACTCTGCACGATGCGAGAACGTTTAGCGCGACTCTCGTCGGAGACGACCCGGACACTGATCTGGCCGTGGTCCGCATCGATGCTTCGCAGTTGCCGTTTCTGCCATTTGCCGATTCAAAGAAACTACGCGTTGGCCAGATTGCGATCGCGATCGGGAGCCCGTACGGGTTTCAGCAAACGGTCACAGCGGGTGTCGTCAGCGCCCTGGGTCGATCGATGAGAGGGCAATCTGGCCGGTTGATGGATGATATCATTCAGACCGACGCCGCGTTAAATCCTGGGAACTCCGGGGGACCGCTGGTCAACTCTGCCGGGAACGTAATTGGCGTGAACACAGCGGTCATTCTGCCCGCTCAAGGGCTTTGTTTTGCAATCGCTGCCAATACTGCGCAGCTTGTCGCCGGATGGCTGATACGGGACGGCAAAATCCGCCGGAGTTACCTCGGCTTAGCCGGCCAGAACGCAACGATCCATCCGAGACTCGTGAGGCATCATAAACTGGCGAATAACCAGGGGGTTCTGGTCGCCGGGATTGAACCGGACGGTCCGGCGCGCCAGAGCGGGCTTGAGGAGAGAGACATCATCATCGCATTCAAAGACGCAATCATATCGACCATCGACGATCTTCATCGGGTGCTCCTGGGCAAAGAAATCGGGGTTAAATCCACGCTGAAAGTGATTCGAGGTGTCGAGATGGTTGAGCTGAGTGTCATTCCGCGGGAACTCCCGCCGCGGTAGCATTTCTCACGGCCCGTGAGAAATGCGCTCAGAGCTCCGATCCGGCCCAGGCCGGATCGGGGTCTGGAATTTGGACATAGTCACATTTCTCGCCAACTCGGCGATAAATCGCCGGGCCGTTGGCTAAATCGGCGCCGCTTCGTGATCCGAAATTACCTGGTCGTAGATGACACGCTTTGGATGTCAGTTGTCCGTTTCGGTTGTCGATGGGGAAAAGAGATGTGGCCTGTTGGCTGAATTGATTCAAGCTGGGGGGTTGTGTCTGCCCATTCGATCTGGCGCCCGCCGGATCGAATGGGCAGACACGACCCTTGGGTTGCTGGCTGATTTGGTTTGATCATTGTACGTCAAACAGTGATTTCTTACGGGCAATGACGTTCGATCAGATAGTTCGCATGGCTGAAGGGTACTCGGAGCTCGGGATGTTCGACGATGCGCTGGAACACCTGGACCAGCTCGATCCCGAGTTCCAGGATCAGTTCGCCGTCCTGCGAATGAGAGTCGATATTCTCCTTCGGAAAAGAGAGTGGAAATCGGCGCTGGGGCTCAGCCTGCGAATCTGTTCGATCCACTCCGACGAACCGTATGGCTACGTTCACGCGGCGTTCTGCCTGCACGAACTCGGGAGAACGGCAGAAGCTAAACAGACTCTTCTCGATGGGCCCGCCTGTTTGCTGGATGAAGCAGTATACTATTACAATCTGGCTTGTTACGACACGATACTCGGCAACCTGGAACAAGCCAAGGTCTACCTGCACGCCAGCTTTCGCCTGGATAAGACATTCAGGGAATTGGCAAAGAGCGATCCGGACCTGATGCAGATCAGAGACGAATTTTAGTGAACATGGACGTTCGAGCTCTGGCTGACCGCTTCGCTGAGAATTTCAAACAATTCGGCGAACTCGGAGCGTCTTTTAGTGTCCGGCACAGAGGGGAAGAGATCTTAAGCCTGGCTGGCGGTCATATCGATCGGGAGAAAACACTTCCCTGGACGAAAGAGACGCCCGTCTTGATCTGGTCCGCCA
>CAZMNG010000358.1:0-5177 GCA_964567505.1 uncultured Chthoniobacterales bacterium | reverse complement strand
CACTTGCGGTTAGAACGGTCTCTTATTTTGTTGTCTCGATTGGATATTCGATTCTCCTGGAGTGGACCTGGCGCGGGCAAACTCTCGGCAAGCGCGTTCTGAAAATCCGAGTCATTGACGCCGAAGGATATCGCCTGCGACCTGCGCAGATTGTAATCAGGAACCTGTTGCGGATAGTCGATGCGCTACCCCTGCTGTACGCCGTGGGGGGCGTCTGTTGTTTTGTCTCAAAAAAGTATCAGAGAATTGGCGATTTTGCCGCAAACACGATCGTCGTTTACGTCGCTGCGGAGTCAATACCGAACCTCGAGCTCTTATTCAGAGGGACCTACAACTCGCTGCGAAGTCACGCGCACCTGGCCGCCCAGTTGCGCAAAATGATTACCCCGCAGCAAGCGAGTCTGGCGCTCGAGGCCATTACGCGACGCGATGAACTGCAGCCGAATTCGCGCCTGGAGTTATACCGTCAACTGGCGGAGCACCTGCGCTCGATCGTCCGTTTTCCGGATGAAAGCCTTGAAGGATTGACCGACGAACAATACGTCCGGAACATCGTCGATCTCATTTATCGACCGTCAGCTTGAGCCTGCCTCGCCGGCGAGCCAGGTTCAAGCTGACGATCTCAGTTGCCAGTGCGGACGAGAGATGATTGGGCTAACGGATAATGCCTCGCTCGCTCTTCTCGATAAACTGAACCAGTTCACGCACTTCTGGAACATTTGCAAAGGTGTTGTCCAATTCGGCGACCGCCTGTTTCGTGTTCAGGTCGGACCGATACAAAATCCGATACGATTCTTTCAAGGCGCGGATAGTCTCCGGTGAAACGTTGTGCCTTTCGAGGCCCACGTAGTTGACGCCACGAACGACCGCAGGATTCCCATCGGCGATCATGAACGGTGGCACATCCTGGACGATCTTCGAGCAACCGCCCAGGATCGAATACTTGCCGATTCGGCAAAACTGATGAATCGCGGTCAACCCGCCAACGATCGCGTATTGTTGAACCTGGACGTGGCCCGCAAGCGTCCCGTTATTTGAAAAGATCACGTCATCCTCGACCACACAGTCATGGGCGATGTGGCTGTAGGCGAGAAAATTGCCGCGGTTACCGACGCGGGTTACTGACCCTGCCGCCGTCGCCCGATTCACTGTCACGAACTCACGGAAACAGTTGTTATTCCCTATCTGGAGGTAGGTCGGCTCGCCGGCATACTTCAGGTCTTGCGTCTGTTGCCCAATTGAACAGTAGGAATAGAATCGGTTCGCCTCGCCGATTTCGACCGGGCCGCAGATCGTGACGTGGTTCTGGAGCCGGCAACCAGCTGCTATGGTGACGTCTGGTCCTATCACGCAATACGGGCCGACAACGACATCCGGAGCAATCCTGGCCTCCGGGTCCACAACGGCGGTCGGATGAATCGTCATTGCGAAACAAATGCGAACATCAGCGTCCCTTCTGATGCCACTTCCCCATTCACCAGGCAGCGACAAATCGCCTTTCCAATGGTCGATTTCGCTCTCAAAAGCTCGGCTTCGATTACCAGCATATCGCCAGGCGTCACCGGCTTGCGAAACTTGACGTCGTCAGCGCTCATGAAATAACCGATTCCATCCGTCTGATTGGATCGCTTTCGAAGCAGGACACTCGCCACCTGAGCCATCGCTTCGACCTGCAAAACTCCGGGCATTACCGGGTGCCCGGGGAAATGGCCTTGAAAATAGGGTTCATTGATCGAGACCTGTTTCGATCCGACGATCTTGTTGTCCCCTTCGAACGCAAGGATCCGGTCCACCATCAGAAACGGATACCGATGCGGGAGGATCGCCATAATATCCTTGGCATCCATCACTCCGGTGCCGAACGGTATCACCTGCGGAGGCACCATCGCTTGCAGCTCGGCATTCCGTTTGGCAAGCAGTCTGGTCAATTCCGAGTTGGCCGCGTGCCCCGGCTTAACCGCGATCACGTGCCCGACAAACCGGCATCCGGCCAGGTAAAGATCCCCGACAATATCGAGAATTTTATGGCGAACGAATTCGTCCTGGTACCGGAGCGGTTCTTTGCCCATGACCGACTCGCCACGGACGACGATCGCGTTTTCGAAGCTCCCTCCACGAATCAAGCCTTTGTCGAGAAGCGGCATGACGTCTTCGTAATAGACAAATGTACGCGCTTTGGCGATCTCCTGCTGATAAGTTTCAGGCGTAATCTCGGTAGAGTAATACTGCGTGAACCTCCCATCAGGACCAACCTGAGTGCACGAAATCCGGAATTTCCGATCCGGAACAATCGTCAGCAGCGACCCCGACTTTGTCTCGATGTGAAGGGGTTCGCGTATTTCCATCGTGCGGCGCAGAGCCGTTTGCTTCTCGATTCTGCATTTGTTGATCAGCTCCACAAAAGGATAGGCGCTTCCGTCACCGATCGGCGCTTCGCTTGAGTCCATTTCCACCAAAGCATTGTCGACGCCCATCCCGCATAACGCGGAAAGCACGTGCTCGACGGTCTGCACCTTGACGTTCCCGTCAGCAATTGTGGTGGCTCGCTCGACAAACTTCACATGCGCGATCTTCGCATCGATGGCCGATTCATCCGGCAAATCGATCCGCTTGAATTTGATTCCGTGATCGATCGGAGCCGGGGTTAATCGCAGGCTCACTTTTGACCCTGTGTGCAATGAAGTACCGGTGAGACTCGCGCTTGTCGCCAATGTCTGCTGGTAGAAGAATGCCATATCTGGAGGGGACCGTGTTACCACACCCGCGTCGCCAGCGCAACCCACCGATCGTGTCCGGGATGCTCGCGGATCTTCAGGCTACCTCCCTGAGACTAACTCGACCATCTTGCCGTTCCTTAAATGAATTCTGCGCTCAGCAGACTCGGCGACTTCGTGACTGTGCGTGACAACGACCAGTGTCGTAAGGTTCTCATCGGCGATTCGTCTGAAGATTTCCAATACCTTTTGAGCGTTCGCCCTATCCAGATTCCCAGTCGGCTCATCTGCCAGCAAGAGTTTCGGTCGATGCACCAGAGCTCGCGCGATCGCTGCTCGCTGCATTTCGCCACCACTCAGCTGGTGCACAAAATGGTGCTCCCGCTCTTCCATTCCGACCAGCTTCAGCATTTCACGGGCACGATCCGCGGCTTCCCTGGATTTGACACCCTGGAACTCGAGAGGGACCGAAACGTTCTCCAGGACATTGAGCGTCGGCAAGAGGTTGAAGAACTGGAACACAATCCCAAGGTCGCGCGCCCGGAACTCGGTCAATTGCTTGTCCGAAGCGTCCTGGAGACCCAGGCCATTGACGATCACCTCCCCTGTGTCCGGTTTGTCCAGCCCACCGATGAGGTGCAAAAACGTGCTTTTGCCAGACCCGGACTCCCCTGTCACAGCGACAAACTCCTCGGCTTCAATTCTGAGACTGACGTCATCCAGCGCTAAAACTGTGTTCTCGCCTTGCCGATAACGCCGCGTAACATTCTTGAGGTCAACCATGGCAACGATCGATCGGCTTATGTCCACATTGTCTTCCGTCGGAATCGGTTCACGCATCGTTCATGAAGATCACCGGTTTCTGGTCATTGACAAACCCGCGAATCTGCTTGTCCATCCAACCGGCCCCGGAAGGCCTGACACGCTCTGGGACGAACTGAAGCGGCTTCTGGCTTATGAGATTGTCAATGGCGCTCAAATATCGTTTATCAACCGCCTCGACCGTGAAACGAGCGGTCTAACTCTTGTCGCGAAGACGAGCCAGTCGGCCCGGCAACTGGGCCTGATGATGGCGAAACAACGAATTGAAAAAACGTATCATTCAATCGTGTTCGGCTGGCCGACTAAACAAGCGTTTGACATTCAGCAGCCGTTGCTCAGACAAGGAACCGTCCAGCCATCCCTGATCTGGCTTAAACAAACTGTCCATCCCGACGGGTCGCCGGCGCGTACCGGCTTTCGCGTCCTCAAGCGATTCAGCAGAGCAGGCCACCCCTTCGCATTGATCGAAGCCAAGCCGAGGACAGGACGAACCCACCAGATCCGGGTGCATCTTGCGCATACCGGTCATCCAATCGTCGGAGACAAAATTTACGGGCCGGATGAGAATTGCTATTTGGAATTCATCGACACCGGTTGGACGCCTTCGTTGGAAGTCAGACTGCTGCTTCCACGCCAGGCGCTTCACGCATCCGGGCTGTCATTTGAATTGGAAGGAAGAGAACTTCGATTCGAGTCCCAGCTGCCGTCAGACATGCGCGAATTTCTCCCGCCTGAACCAGGCATTTCCCCGGCAGGTTAGATTAGCGACGAACATTCACCAACTCGCCGGATACAAGGCCTGCCGCAGGGTCAAGAATCAATCGGTCCTCTTTCGACAATCCCTCAGTAACCTCTAACCAGGTCCCCAGATCTTTGCCAAGCTGGATTTTTTTCAGCGAAATTTTGTCATCCGGCCCGACGGCTGCCACGAAGGTACCATCCGACCGAATAATCAGCGTATTCGCCGGAATCAGAATGGATCGTCTGTCGCCTCCAGTGCTGAGATGAATCTGGACAGAGGCCCCCGCAAACAGCTTGTCATTCGGGTTCGAGACATCCACCTCTGTCAACAGCGTCCGGGAGATCTGATCGATCGCTCCGGAAGTACGAACCACTCTCCCCGGAAACGCTTTCCCTGGAATGTCGTTGAACGACAAGTCCGCGGTGCTCCCGACGCCGACATCCTGTGTCATGCTCTCCGGCACGTTGATGTAGACACGAAGCGGGTCGACCTGCGCAACGACGAAAAGTGCATTGCCGGAACCGGCGTTCACAATCTGGCCGATATCCGTATTTCGAGCCGTCACAATTCCGGCAAACGGCGCCTTTAACAGTTTAAAATCCTCGAGAGCCTGCAACCGAAGGAGAGCCGCCTGATCCGCATTGACGCTGGCTTGCTTTCCTCGCAGGTCGCTCTCTGCAGCGTCGAAATCCTGTTGCGCAATCACTTTTCTCCGAAGAAGGTCCCGGTCTCGCTGGTAGGTAATATTCGACAGCTCCAGGGCAGAAAGTGCCTGGACGAGATTTGCCTTGGCCTCGTTAAATTGTTGATCGACCTGCGGAGTGTCGATTTCTCCTAAGACGTCTCCGAGCTTGACGTGAGAACCAATATCGAAGTTCCATTTCTTCAAATAACCGGTC
>CAZMNG010000357.1:0-5179 GCA_964567505.1 uncultured Chthoniobacterales bacterium | reverse complement strand
TGTGGATCAAACGAGTCAACTCCGTCGATAAAACCGCCCCACTTGCTATGCGTCTTGGATCCGTTACGAGCGTTGGGATTGAAATATTTGCGATAGTCCCAGCGTTCCAGCGGGATCTCCTCGATGCAATCTCGTCCGGACTTCAAGTTGGCCCAAAAAGCAGCGACGTTTTCCGCCATTGGATAGCGCCCGGCCACACCAACAATCGCGATCGCTTCGTTATGATGACCGGCCGCCCGGTCCTGAGAGGCAATCGTCAGGCTCGAGTCCTGGCTGCTCGAATGAGAGTCCGGTCCGAATTCGTAAATACGCGATTCTGCGGAAGCGCCGGGAGTGACTATGTTATCCAGACCGAACTTTCTCTCATTTTCAGCGACCGCTTTCGGTTTCGCAAAAAGTTCTGCAACCTGTGCAGGGTAATCTCGCACGAGATATTCAGTGACGCCCCTGAGGTTGCGCACTTCGAAAAACAGGGTTGCAGAAAGAGACGGAAAATCTTTGGCCAGATGCCGCGTAATATCCAGGATAGTGATCGAATCGAAGCCATAGCCCTCGAAGACTGTGAGCGGATCGATCTTGTCGGAAGAAAGCTTTGTGACAATAGCCACCATCTGGCAAAGGTAACGTTCCAATTTCTCCTTGAGCGCCACGTCTGTCTTACCGGCCGGAGACTGGACGGTATCTTTCTTTTGACTATCGCGGAGGAGAAGCGCTGGCGAACCTCGAATCTTGAAAACCTTCTCTATTCTTTCCAATTCACCGCATGCGACAATGACCTGATCGTCTTCAACTCCGAGCAGCATGGAGATAAGATCCAGGCCGGTAGCGGTTGAGAGAGGTGTCATTCCGGAATAACGGGAATAAAAAACTTCGTCTTCAGGCGCTAAAGCCGTGCCGAATCCGCCCTCCCGCCAGAGCGGCCAATTGATCGAAAGCGTCTTGCCTTGTCGCTTTCCCGCTCGAAGCATAGCGTTACGCCAGGCGGCAAAACTGTCCATAAATCGGTTCGCCGCTGCATAACTGCCGGTTCGAAAATCTCCAAGCTCCGAGGAAATCGAAGAAAACAGGACTAAACCATCTAAATCGATCCCCTTGGTGGCCGCATCGATATTCAAGAGACCGTGCATCTTCGGTCCAAGAATCTGGTCAAATGAATGACGCTCTGCCTCCAATATAGATGTGGACGCGCTCACCCCGGCGCAGTGAAACACACCGTTCAAACGACCGTAACTCCGAATGATCTGCTCCACAGTACGAGCAACATCCCTCCGGTTGCACACGTCCGTTTCTATGTAACTCAGCTGCCCAGCACCGCGACTCAGGCGTTCAATCTCTTCCAATTTGCTGCGGCTCAATGACGATCGTCCGGAAAGTACGAGGTGGGTCCCGTACCGATTCACTAGATAACGGGCGAAGAGCAGCCCTAAGCCTCCCGCTCCGCCCGTGATCCAGTAAACACCGCCTGGCTTCAGCGGAATAGACGCTGTCACCGCGCTTCTAGTGCTACAGATCGGCTCAAGGGTTTTAATATAACGTTTACCCCCGGTGTATAGTACCTCAGTCTCCTTCCCGCTTTTCTCAGAATCCAGTTCCGCTAACAGCCGCCGAAGCGTCTCCAGGTTCAAAGAGGTAGACGTGCTCAATTGCACGACCCGACAGTTGAAATACGGATTTGCGCGCGGCATCGAACGCGCCAAACCCACGATTGTGCTCGCCCAGGGCTGGAGATACCTACCGTCCCCTCGGCAAACGAACAGGCTGTCAATCCACGCCTCCTGGAAACAAGCCGTGGCTGACTGGATCAAATAGAGCGCAGAATATAATCCGTGATCGAGTGCACTCTCCAAGTCCAGCGAATCCTCAAGCGACTGATCCCACGCCTTTGAATCCTCGCAGTTCCAGAGATGCAGCACCGTTCCAGGAACTCTACCGGTCTCGCTCAAACAGCCAAAAAGACGACGGTAATCTTCGAGCCGCGCAGGATTAATGACGAAATCGGTGTCGCTCAACGCCTCGTAAGTGGAACCGGGGCGCACCCGAACAATTTCTGTGTGGTGATCCCCGTCGCCGAATGCTTGCCGCAATGGTAAGTCATCATTCTTTACAAAGGTGACCAGTACGTTGTCGGGATTATCCCGTTGCTCAACCGATGTGCGAAACGGAGTCTCGCTCCACACCGGCCGAAAGCAGTAAACGGGCGACGCGGCCTGGTCGTATTCTGCGCGGTTCGAACTACCGTCCTGTTTAAAAGGGCGACCTGACAATCCGCGGATATTTACGAGTACAACACCGAACTCGTCGACAATTTGTACATCGAATTTCAGGGCTTCTGCACCATCGCCAGAGACATGCCAGGCATACGCGTAGCAGGTCTCCGGGAGGCGTCTGTAGATCTCAATCTCTTTAAGAAAAAATGGCACATGCAGGCCAACGTTCTCTGCGCGTGTCGAACCGACCGCCATGGTTGTCCGAAAGGCGCCGTCGAGGAGAGCAGGATCAAGGATGACATCCTGCTCCGTCTTCTTGCCCGGAAGTTGCAGCCTTGACAGCGCTTCCCGCTCGTTGCTGCGCAACTCACGAATGACTTGATAATTCGGCCCGAATTCACAGCCAAGTTCTTCAAATCGTCGATCGATCTCCGCCTTGTCCAATTTATGAGCGCATCGTTTACGAATCGCCTCTAAATCGAGTTTCCCCGGTGGTTCCAGCAAACCAGCGGCAGAGAGAGTTGCGCGCGCGTGCACGCTCACTTCAGCGCTCTCTCTGCTGGCGAGAGTAAAATCAATATCGGCTGCACCAATCACCAGGTTAAGGCTAAGCGTTCTCTCCTGATCTCCGAGATACACCGCGTTTGCCCACACGAAATTGCGAACCCGGGTGATCGGTATACCCGCGGCGAGAGTCCCGGCTGCTCGAGCAATTTCAATGTACATGCTTCCGGGGACCAAACACTTGCCATGAACGATATGATCACTGATCCACGAACAATGCCGGTCGAATCGAGAGACATAGCAGAAGTCGGGGGCGCTCGATTCGATCGCGTGAACGAACGGATGTAATAAACGATATTGACTATGAATTTCGCCTATTCTCTCTTCATTTGTTGAGGATACCCAATGGCGTTCGCGAGCAAACGGGTAACCAGGCAGGCTGATGCAACGGAACAGACCCTTCGGATAGAGACTTCTCCAATCCAGGGAATAACCCTTGGTATAGAGGTCTGCCAAAGAGATCAGTGTCTCTCGGTATTCGTCGCAGGGGAGAGTTCGATCTCCCGAAAGTTCCACCAGAAGGCTCTTACCAAGCCGCGCGAGAATTGGTTCTTGTCTGACCGGTTCTCTCTCCAGATCCTGAAAACAGACTCCGGAGAGGTCGGCGTTCACTGCGCAAGCTTGGCCAAGTTGCGCCAAAAATTCATTCAAGTCCCGTGCGACAAACGCACAACCTACGGCGAATTTGTTGCGGCGAAGCATCAGAGTGTAGCTGAGATCCCCGATACCGCACGAGTCGATCTCAGTCTTTAGCCAAACTCCCAGATCGCATATTCTGCGGCGTAAGGCCGGTTCATCCCGCGCGGAAATCGGAAGTAACCAGGCCGGCCGTTCCTGAGCATAATGAGCGTTGCTCAAGTACTCATCCACGACCACGTGCGCGTTTGTTCCGCTGAATCCGAATGAATTAATTGCCGCTCGTCGCTGAACTCCGTCAGGGGTTATCCAGGGAATTAGCTGGGTGTTAACATAGAACGGTGTCTCCCCTAAGCCGATATGGGCGTTTTCTACTTCGAAATGCAGCGAAGGCGGCAGACTACGATGCTTCATGGCGAGAAGCACTTTGATTAAGCCGGCCATGCCAGCGGCTGCAGAAGTATGGCCTAGGTTACTCTTTACCGAACCGACAGCGCAATACTGTTTCTGCGTCGTGTATTTCCGGAAAGAACTTGCTAATGCCTCGATCTCAATAGGATCCCCCAATCGTGTGCCGGTTCCGTGAGCTTCCACATAGGTAATCGTCCTGGGATCGATCTGGTGACGCTCATAAACGGCGATCTGTAATTCCCGCTGAGCGGCAGCGCTGGGAGCGGTCATCCCATTTGTCTTGCCATCCTGGTTTAACCCGCTGGCACGGATCACTCCCAGAATCCGATCGTTCGCTGCGACTGCCCGATCCAACCGCTTGAGCACTACGACGCCGACCCCTTCCGCAGGAACAAATCCGTCCGCACGTTGATCGAAGGTGTAACATTGACCGGTCGCGGATAACATCCCGGCTTTGCTCATGCCAATGTAGGGCTTTTCCGTGAGATAAAGCGTTACGCCGCCCGCAAGCATCATCTCGGCTTCGCCGTCGACAAGACTCTTACAGGCGTAGTGAAGCGCGACGAAGGATGACGAACACGCCGTGTCCACGGTAATCGCAGGCCCTTTCAGGTTGAGAAAATAGGCAATGCGCGCCGCGAGAAATGCACTAGCGTTGCCCATCGCTTCCTGGGCCGGTCGACTGTGCGGAAGAAGATCCGCATAGTCATTGCTCATGACGCCGGCGAATACCCCGCAGCGGAGCCCGCTAAGGGCTTCTTCTGAATACCCGGCGTCTTCGAGAGCCAGCCAGGTCTGTTCCAAAAATAGGCGCTGCTGCGGGTCCATGAGTTCAGCATCCGCCGGCAGAATATGAAAAAAGGTTGAGTCAAACTGGTCGACGCCCTCGAGAAAACCGCCCCATTTACAATATGTTTTACCGGGCAGAGTCGGATCCGGATGATAGTGTTGGTTAACACTCCATCTTTCGACGGGCACCTCGCTTACTGAGTCCACACCCAGGCTGAGGTTATCCCAGAAAGCGGTTACATCGGTTGCACCGGGGAAACGACACGACATCCCGATAATTGCGATTTGAGTTTCGGTTCCCCTTGGTATGCTAGTGGATAAAGTCGGCGTTGTTGCGGTGTCCTTGGCATCAACTCCGTTGCTTTCGACTGGGACTGGATGCGCAACTGTATGAGATTCTGCACCGGAGGAGGTTTGCACTGCGGATTCCTTAGCTGCCGTATTAGATTCCATCTCGGTCGACCGGATCTGAACTTCATCCGGCTGAATCATGGTGAAAACGTGCTCGGCAAACTTCAGGACCGACGGAAACTCGTAGAGCTTAGTCGCTTTAAGATCGGTGTGAAAAAGTG
>CAZMNG010000356.1:0-5181 GCA_964567505.1 uncultured Chthoniobacterales bacterium | reverse complement strand
GGTATCCTCGATGAGCACCTGTTCGGGGACCGCGCCGTCTCTGGGCGGCGTGCCGATCCGCGGCCGTTACCTGAACGAGATGAGCAGGTACTGGCGCGAATCACGTTATCTTCGCCACAATCCACAGCTTGTACCTGATATGCGACTGATAGAAAACAGGATCGCCAGCCGCACGATCTACCATATTCCCAAGAGCGAGGTGCCTGCGATCGAGTCCAGGATTCGGAATGGCGACGTGATTTGCATCAGCGGTAAAGGCCCGGAAGGATTCACCGAACATGTCGGGTTGGCATATCGCGACAGAACCGGCGTGCTCCACTTTATGCACGCCTCGAAGGATGAACGCCGCGTGATCGTGGACGTGCCGCTGCATAGCTACCTTTACCGGTACCGAAAGTTCGCCGGCATCATGGTTGTCCGTCCTCGGGAAGTCCCCGCGTCTGCCTTCGCCGCTCTGGTTGCAAAATCGGGGCAGAAATCCGGAGCAGCAGAGTGAGCGTTGTATTGTTTCGACTGCCGTTCTCCGACCCTGCCTTAGGAAGGATTTGCTCGCAACTACGACCACATTTCCTGCGAAAGGAAGCATTTTCGGATGACGTCCGGGCGAATCTCGATATGTTCAAATGAGTATGGCAGTATTATCTTCGCAAATGACGGATCTGGGAACAAAAGCAGCGCAATTCGAGCTGGCTAGCGTGTTGACGGGACAAAAAATTACCCTAGACAATTTCAGCGAGCGCAAGGCGCTGCTGGTAATGTTCATCTGCAAGCATTGCCCGTACGTCATCCACGTGAAACACGCGCTGATTGACCTCGCGCACGATTACGCCGATCGCCCGCTTGGAGTTGTTTCGATCAGTTCAAACGACGCTAAGAGATACCCGGAAGATGCGCCGGAGCGTTTGGCAATAATGGCTGCCGACCTGCCTTTCCCACTGCTCTATGACGAGACTCAGGCTGTGGCAAAGGCCTACCGGGCGGTGTGCACGCCCGACTTTTTCCTTTTCGACTCTGAGCGGAAGCTCGTCTATCGCGGCCAGTTCGACGACAGCCGCCCTGGAAACGGCAGACCACTGACAGGTAGAGATCTGAGAGCCGCCATCGACGCGGTGTTGTCCGATACGCCGGTCAACCGGAATCAACGCTCAAGCGTCGGGTGCAGTATTAAATGGAAGCCTGGAAATGAACCGGATTGATGCATAGCAACGCCGCCAATCGTCGCACCGATAATCTGCGACGGCCGGTGTGGCTCGTGGATCCCGTTAATGAATGGCAACCCCTTGAATGACAGGACCCACGGTCGCGGTGCCAGCATCAATCCGCCCAACCGGTTTGAGGCGTTGCACTACGATCTGGAAGACTGGTGCGAACCGGACCTGGAAGAACGCCCGATCCGAACCCAATTTTTCAGGGACGATTCGCAAACCATTATCGCGTACAACAACAGTCCTGACATCGGATTCAACGCGAGTTTGAACCCTTACCGCGGGTGCGAACACGGCTGTGCATATTGTTATGCCCGGCCGACTCACGAGTACCTCGGTTTTTCCGCCGGCACAGACTTTGAAAGCCGGATTCTAGTGAAGCCGGACGCCGCGAAACTCCTTGCCGTCGAATTATCACGGCGCTCATGGGTGCCGCAGATCCTTGCTCTGAGCGGCGTGACCGATTCGTACCAGCCAATCGAACGAAAATTGGAAATCACTCGAGCCTGTTTACGAGTCCTCGCCGATTTTCGGAATCCTGTGAGCGTGATTACGAAAAATCATCTCGTCACCAGGGATGCTGATCTCCTTGGTGAAATGGCGGCTGTCAACGCGGCACGCGTCACGGTTTCGATCACCACCCTTGATCCTCACTTGGCCCGGATCCTGGAACCGCGCGCTTCGAGTCCTTCACATCGGCTCGATGCCATCGCAAAGCTTCGCGCCGCCGGGGTTCCGGCCGGTGTTAACGTCGCCCCGATCATTCCGGGGATAAACGAACACGAGATTCCAAAAATTGCGGAGGCGAGCGCCAATGCCGGTGCGCAGCACGCCGGCTACACGATCATCCGGCTCCCCCTTACCGTTGCCCCGGTATTTGTCTCCTGGCTCGAAACGCACTTTCCGGAACGTAAAGACAAAGTGCTAAATGCGATTCGACGAATGCGAGGGGGTCGACTGAACTCGCCCGAATTCGGGGCGCGGATGCGCGGAGAGGGACAGGTTGCGGATCAAATCCACGAAATCTTTCGTGTCAGTTGCCGCCGCACCGGTCTCGACCGCCCCCAACCCGAGCTCAGTACCGCGGCCTTCCGGCGTATTCTTCAGAACCAGATGGAACTTGCACTCTGAAACCGTAAGCGACTACCTATCCAGAATGCGGACACTCTTCGTTTTGTGCATCACCGTCAGCGCCACAGCTGCAATCTCAGTCGGACAGGAATCGGCAGCTGCGCCCTGGTCCCACGTCGAAGAACTCGGCACCAAAGCGAACGAGAAAGTCCCAATCGGGACAAACGCGGTCGAATTTTATGCGGAGCGCAATAAAGCACTGCACGACGCAGCGGCCGAATTCGCTCAAAAGTTCCCAAATGATGTTCACACGCCTCAAGCGATACTTTGGAAACTGGAGAGCACAGATATCTCCGGCTCAACAGAACAGAAGCTGGCAATCCTCCACCAGAATGAAATTGACGCACGGTCTCTCGAGGACAACACAGCGCTGCCAGCGAATCTGCGGTATCAGGCCGAGCACATACTCCTCATGCAGTGGCTCGACAATTCGGATCTGATCACCAGCAACGACCAGGCTCTCGAGATCGCCGATCGAATTGAGACCCTGCTCGAGGGAGATCCCCGCGACCCGCGAGCGGTAACGTTTCAACTCGCGAGCGCCGGGTTGATACTTCGATTCGATCACCAGCAAGGCCTGGAGCGCCTTGAGGAATTGGCCAAATCGCCCGACCAGGACCTTGCAGCAGCCGCGGCGATTCAACTCGCCAAAGTGCGTATCATCGGCAAACCAATCAATCTGCAATTCACGGCTGTGGACGGTGCGTCGGTCGACCTTGCTGCGATGCGCGGGAAAGTGGTGCTGATCGATTTCTGGGCCTCCTGGTGCCCGGATTGTGTACGCGAAATGCCGGCAGTTCGGGGTGTTTATCAAAAGTATAAAGACAAAGGATTCGAGGTGATCGGTATCTCGCTCGACAAGGATCAGCTGGCGCTGTCGAATTATATAGCGAAAAAACTGATCCCATGGCCCCAATATTTTGACGGAAAGGGATGGGACAACGACTTCGCCACCCGGTTCGGCGTTCGCGCAATCCCGGAACTCTGGCTGATCAATCAGGGCGGGGACGTCGTCGCCACGGATCTTTCCGCGGACCAGCTCGAAACGAAACTGGTGCAAATGCTCGCAGGCGGACAGCAAGTCAGCCGGAATTAGATTTTCCAAACTGTCAGACGAATGAGCGTATAATTCGAATTTTGCGGGTTTACGATCGGCGATTCACCTCCTACTCTTCGCCAGAATGAGTGACGAAACTCCCGCGATTGGGGTTATTGGCGGAAGCGGACTATACCAGATTAAAGATCTTGAACGACCTGAAGAGATTGTCGTGGATACGCCATTTGGCGCTCCATCCGATTCGCTTGTTTCCGGGACCGTTTATGGACGTCGGATCTTCTTTTTACCGCGGCACGCCCGTGGTCACCGGCTCCTACCGACTGAGTTGAACCACCGCGCCAACATTTTCGCGCTAAGATCACTCAACGTACGCTGGATTCTGAGCGTCGGTGCCGTCGGGAGCCTCCAGGAAAGATATCGACCGCGCGATATCGTTCTGCCGTCGCAATTTTTTGATCGAACCAGCCGCCGGGCCGAGTGGACCTTTTTTGGGCACGGCATCGTTGCCCATGTCGGTTTCGCCGACCCCGTCAGTGGAAATCTGCGGAGCATGATTGCCACCGAAGCGTCGTCCCTCGGATACACAGTCCATGACGGCGGCACCTACGTCAATATGGACGGCCCGGCGTTCTCAACCCGCGCAGAGTCCGAGTTTCACCGAAAAATGGGGTTCGATGTGATCGGCATGACAAATCTGCCCGAAGCCAAGCTTGCACGCGAAGCCGAGATTTCGCTTGCCTCGATCAATTTCGTAACCGATTACGACTGTTGGAAAGTCGAAGATGAACCTGTAAGCGCTCAAACTGTGATCGGGCACTTAAAGGCGAACGCGGACGCAGCTCGAAAAATCCTCCCAAAGGTTATCGAGAAAATTCCCAGGCAGGCAGACTGGCCTGAGCATCGGGTACTCGATTCCGCCCTTGTGACCGACCGGAAATACTGGCCAGAAGCAACCGTCAAAAAACTCGAGACAATTCTCAAGCGATTTCTGTAAAACTATGCGTTTTGGAACCGGCCTCCTTCTCCTCCTGTTAGGCACGTTGACCGCCAACGCCCAGGACACCACCTCGAGCCCGAGTCCAGCCCCATCGCCACCCAAACCAGGGACCTACTTCCAGGCGCATGTTGACCAACCCTACATCGCCATGACCTTCGACGACGGCCCAAGCGCAGAAAACACCCCGCGTCTCCTTGAAATCCTTAAGCAGCGCAATATCAAAGTGACCTTCTTTCTGATCGGGCAGAACGTTGCGGCACATCCGGATATCGTTCGGCAGATTCTTGCTGATGGCCACGAAATTGGGAACCACACATGGACGCACCCGCAACTCTCCAAACTTTCCGACGACAAAGTTACATCCGAGATTACAAAGACGCAGGACGCAATTAAAGACGCCAGCGGATATACTCCCACCTTGCTCCGGCCTCCGTACGGCGCGATCACACCCCGCCAGCGGGAGTGGATCGCAAGTCAGTTCGGTCTGAACGTGATCCTCTGGTCGGTGGATCCGTTTGACTGGAAGCGACCCGGTTCTGCGGTGGTCACGCAACGCATCCTGAGCCAGGTTCGGCCCGGCGCGATCATTCTTTCCCACGACATCCACAAACAAACTGTCGATGCAATGCCGGCCACGCTCGATGGATTGATCGCAAAGGGATACAAGTTCGTCACGGTGAGTCAGTTGATCGCATTGAATAAGCCAAAGCCACCGGCAACCGATACGGTTGGTTCCAACAAGACCCAGAAAACGAAAAAAGGCGTTCCGGCAGATGTCCCCGATCCCACTG
>CAZMNG010000355.1:0-5187 GCA_964567505.1 uncultured Chthoniobacterales bacterium | reverse complement strand
ACACAAGCCGGTAGCAAGCTCACGATCCCGATCGACACGGAGGTCAAACCGATTGATCGGATGAATGGTGTCCTTGTGGTTGGGTCCGGAGAAGCTCGCCAGGGATACGAGGTCACTGACAATACTGTACTGGCTCAGCCTGCGAACCGGAGTCAGGCGTTGCCGGTCGATTTCCTTACGCTCCTGCAGATGCTCGGGTTCGCGATTGTGGGCGGTTTGATTCTGAACGTGATGCCGTGCGTGCTCCCAGTCATTTCTCTCAAGATTTTCGGGTTCGTCTCAGAGGCCGGCAACGAACCTAAGAAAGCGTTCAGATTATCAATGGCCTTTGCGGGCGGCATCATCGGCTGTTTCGCGGCGCTCGCTGCGATCGTGATTCTCCTGCGGGCGGCCGGGGCGCAGGTCGGGTGGGGATTCCAGTTCCAGGATTACCGATTCATTGTCTTGATCTCTTGCCTGGTTTTTGCGTTCGCGCTGAACCTGTTCGGCGTCTATGAGCTCTCCGTCTCGGCGGGCGCGACCCGTGGTCTGGCGAGCCTTGCCGGTGGACACGGGTACCAGGGCGCGTTTTTCCAAGGTGTGTTCGCCACAGTGCTCGCCACACCGTGCACGGCGCCATTCCTCGGGACCGCTTCGGCATTCGCCTTTGCCCAGCCGGGTTGGGTGACGTTCCTGGTTTTCCTGTTTATCGGGATCGGTATGGCGTCGCCGTACCTGGTCCTCGCTTTTAACCCGAAATGGCTCCGGTTTCTGCCGAGACCGGGCGATTGGATGCTGCGCTTGAAACAGTTCATGGGATTTCTGCTCGTGAGCACCTTGCTCTGGTTGATGTGGATTCTCGGCCAGATGCGAGGTGTCAACGGCGTGATTGAACTGGCAGCGATTCTCCTGGTCATCGCCGTGCTCGCCTGGATCAAAGGATCATTCTGGACACCGGTCTCGTCCGGACGTTCGCGTCTCCTTGCTGCGGCGGCGATGCTCTGCGTTTTGATTGGCGCGGGGGGAGCGTATGAGTTTCTAACCCGACCCAGCCAGATGGTCTGGACACCATTTACAAAATCGAATCTGGAGGAGGCGCTCGCTTCCGGCAAGCCGGTGTTTGTGGATTTTACTGCCGATTGGTGCATCACCTGCAAAGCCAATGAGCGTTTCGCAATCGATACACCGCAAGTACGCGACGCGTTTTCGAAGCGGAATGTCGTGATCCTAAAGGCCGATTGGACAAATGGGGACCCGGAAATAACTCAGATATTGAATCAATATGGAAGGGCGGGCGTACCGATGTATCTTTTTTTTCCGGGCGGAGGTAAAGGACCGCAGCCGGTGCTTTTGCCGGAACTGATCACTTCTCAGACCGTCCTGGATGCGTTGAACAAAACCTAACCACGAACAGTCTGAAAGAGACACAAGGCTTAAATCCTAAAGTAAACACTATGATTAAGACGTTATTCATCACTTGCGCTTTGTTCGCGGTAACAACCGGCTTGGGCTTCGCGCAAGTCGAGGTTGGAAAACCCGCAGCCAATTTTTCGTTGCCGGACACGAACGGAAAGACGCACAGCCTGGCTGACTTGAAAGGAAAGTACGTTGTCCTGGAATGGTACCAGCCGGATTGCCCATTCGTCCGTAAGCACTACCGGTCGGGCAACATGCAGTCGCTTCAGAACGAGTATACGGAGAAAGGGGTTGTCTGGCTCTCGATCAACTCTTCCGCGCCCGGCGAACAAGGCAATTACCCTGCCGATAAGCTGAACGAATTCGCTGCAAAAGATGGCGCGGCCCGAACCGCCTTATTGCTGGATCCATCCGGTGATGTCGGCCGGTCGTACGGCGCGAAAACCACCCCGGACATGTACATCATCGATCCAAAAGGGATCCTGATCTATAAAGGCGCGATTGATAACAAGCGAAGTACCGATCTCGACGACGTGAAAATCGCGACCAACTACGTCAAAAGCGCACTCGATGCTGCTTTGGCCGGGAAACCGGTCTCCCCGACTTCAACTCAGCCTTACGGCTGCAGCGTGAAGTACGCCTCGAATTGAACCACCCTTTAACTGACTCTCAATCGCAAAAGAAAGGCCGGCGAAAGATTACCTAGATCGAAAGGGGGCAGCCACAGATTAATCTCTGTTTCCTCCTTCCCATCAGCGGATCTCCGGTCTTCCTTTGCACGGCCCTCTCCATGTGCTACGGTGGAGCGTTGTTTTAGTCTATGGCACAATTAGATCCCAGGTCCTCAAAGGACAAGAATTCTCGAAATTTCGGCAACGATAACAACTTCAATTGGCGCGGAATCCTCCTGTTTGCCTGCGCGATAGCTCTGTTAGGCGGGTTCTTGTTATCACGCAACGGCAGCTACGGAAACGTTGAGGAGATCAGCTTTACTGATTTCGAGAAATACCTCGACGAAGGTCGTATCAGCAAAGAAGAGCCGCTGCAGCTGATCGTGACCGAAGGCCGGTCAACGCAGACGCTGCGCGGAGCGTACGATAGAAGCAAAAAACCTTCTCCAGTGGCCGGCGCTCCCGACCATTTCAAGACCACGGTTTTCATGGAGTACAACAAGGACTTAAAGTCGGAGCTTGAGAACCGCGGTTATAAAGTGGACATCAAGGCCGATTCGGATGTCATGGTTTCCGCGCTTCTGCAGTTTCTGCCGATCGCGCTCTTTTTCCTGGTTCTTTATTTCTTTTTCCGGCAACAGATTCGCAATGCGGGCAAGGGCGCTCTGAACTTTGGCAAGAGCAAAGCCAGAATGCTCGCTCGCGACCGCAACCGCGTGACGTTCAAAGACGTGGCCGGTGTCGAGGAGGCAAAAGAAGAGGTCCAGGAGATCGTCGATTTTTTGAAGGACCCGAAGAAATTCCAGAAACTCGGGGGCCGAATTCCGAAGGGCGTCTTAATGGTTGGCCCTCCCGGGACGGGTAAAACGCTGCTCGCACGTGCCATTGCCGGCGAAGCGGATGTGCCGTTCTTCAGCATCAGCGGATCGGACTTTGTCGAAATGTTCGTGGGCGTCGGCGCGTCCCGCGTTCGGGACATGTTTGAGCAGGGCAAGAAATCTGCCCCGTGCATCATTTTCATCGATGAAATCGACGCTGTCGGCCGTCATCGTGGACATGGGCTTGGCGGAGGACACGACGAGCGCGAACAGACACTGAACGCGTTGCTAGTCGAAATGGACGGTTTCGACACCCAGGAAGGTGTGATCATTATCGCTGCAACGAACAGGCCGGACGTTTTGGATCCGGCGCTTTTGCGTCCTGGTCGGTTTGATCGCCAGATTACCGTCAATCTTCCCGACGTAAAGGGTCGCGAAGAGATTCTTCGGGTCCACTCAAAGAGAGTGAAACTTGCTGAAGGGGTTGATCTCGGGGTAGTCGCGCGCGGAACGCCGGGCTATTCAGGAGCCGAACTCGCGAACGTAATCAACGAAGCGGCGTTGCTGGCGGCTCGCCGCGGTCTGAAGGCCATCACAATGGCCGAAATGGAAGAAGCTCGCGATAAAGTCCGATGGGGCAAAGAGCGCCGAAGCCTGGCGATCAGCGAGAAGGAGAAGGAAAATACCGCATATCACGAAGCTGGCCATGCATTGCTTTGCGAGGTGCTCGAACACACTGACCCGCTTCACAAGGTCACGATTATTCCGCGCGGACCGTCGCTCGGCTCGACGATGTACCTGCCAATTGAGGACAAATACACGAATCGCAAGAACGAGCTGCTTGACCGGCTGGTGGTCATCATGGGTGGGCGCGTTGCGGAGGAGCTGATTTTTGGGGATGTCACAAACGGCGCGACCGGCGACATTCGGATGGCGACCGGAATTGCGCGAAAAATGGTGTGCGAATGGGGAATGAGCGAACGCCTGGGGATGGTCGAATATGGGGAACACGAAGATTATGTTTTCCTCGGGCGCGATATCGCCCGTTCGCGCGCGTACAGTGAAGCGACGGCACAGGAAATCGATCGCGAAGTCAAGCGGCTCTGCGATGATTCCTACCAGCGTGCACGCAAGGTTTTGACAATGCGTAAAGATATACTCGTTGCAATCGCCAAGGCGCTTCTGGAGTACGAAACTTTGGATGGGACCCAGATCCGGGAGATCATCAATAACGGCAGACTCATCAATCCTCCACCTCCGATATCGCCGGCAAATCGAGAAGATCGCCCGCCGGAAGCGGCGCGTCCGCAACCCGAGGGCGTTGGTGGATTAACCGAAGCGCCGGCTTAGCCCGGCAATAATCACGTCGGTTGACTGCCGGAAAGGCGGTTGGGGCCGGACTGGTGCCAAGGAGGGAGCATATTTCAACCGATAGGGACCGATCGGGCGGCCGCCGGATTCTCTGGAATGTTCTCATTGACGTTGAATCGTCAGCCCGATTAATTGGCTCTGTCTATTAAACTTAAAACTCAGAGAGATAGTAACGATGACGAAAATTGGAATTAACGGCTTTGGGAGAATAGGGCGTTTGGTTTTTCGAGCAATCGTCGAACAAGGTTTGCTCGGCGAAGAGATTGAAGTGGTTGCTCTGAACGACATCGTTCCGGCGGATAATCTTGCCTATCTGTTGAAATACGATTCGACGCAGGGTCGGTTCCAAGGCGAAGTCTCCAGCGAGAAGTCCAGTCCTGAACTCGAAAGCGACGACACCCTCGTCGTGAATGGGCACAGGATTCGCTGTCTGGCGGTGAAAGAAGGTCCTGCGGAGCTTCCCTGGGCGAAACTTGGGGTCGAAATTGTGATCGAGTCAACCGGGCTTTTTACCTCTGCCGACAAGGCAAAAGGACATCTGGAGGCCGGCGCAAAGCGTGTGCTGATCACCGCTCCTGCAAAGGGCGAGGATATTACGGTCTGTATTGGGGTTAATCACGAAAAGTACGACCCATCGAAGCATCGGATTATTTCGAACGCGAGCTGCACAACCAACTGTCTTGCTCCGGTCGTCTACGTTCTTTTAAAGGACGGCTTCGGCATTGCAGAAGGCCTCATGACAACTGTTCACAGCTATACCGCGACACAAAAGACGGTGGATGGCCCGTCTCGCAAAGATTGGAAGGGCGGCCGTGCCGCCGCGATCAACTTGATTCCGTCGACGACCGGTGCGGCAAAAGCCGTTGGTCTGGTTTGCCCGGAAGTGAAAGGGAAACTTACCGGAATGTCGTTCCGGGTTCCAACGCCGGCTG
>CAZMNG010000354.1:0-5188 GCA_964567505.1 uncultured Chthoniobacterales bacterium | reverse complement strand
ACGGTCAACCTGGAGCACGACCCCGAGTACTATATTGCCCTCAGCAAACGGCTTCTACTGTTCGATCCACACGCTGGAGCCGGATTCACCAAACTTCGTTCGGCTCCGCCTCTGAAACGGCGATCATCTATCAGCATATGCGCGGTAACTGCTCGCCGGAAAGCATGTCCACGACGCGGGTGCCGCCGATGCGTGTTTTCATCGTGACCAGGCCGGGATGCTCGTCGGTAACGATTCCGATGATCGCAGCATTCCGGCCAAGAGGATGTCCACGCATCGCAGAGAGCACGGGAGCGGATTCATCATCGGCGACGATCGCTAAGAGCTTGCCCTCGTTTGCTACGTAAAGTGGATCAAGCCCAAGAATCTCGCACGCTCCTTTGACCTCTTCGCTGATTGGAATCCGAGCCTCATCCAGGAAGATCCCAACGCGGGCGGATTGCGCGATTTCGGTGAGCGCGCTCGTCACTCCGCCTCGGGTTGGATCCCTCAGGACGTGAATGTCGGCAACACCGAGAATGACGCTTACGAGATCAGAGAGCGGCGCTGTGTCGCTTGAGACTTCGGTTTCAAACTCCAGTCCCTCTCGCACGGACATGATCGCAATTCCGTGGACGGCGATCTCGCCGCTGACGATCACCTTGTCTCCCGCCCGGGCCCGTTCCGGACAGATGTTCACTCCGATCGGAACGATCCCGATCCCTGATGTGTTGATGAAAATCTTATCCGCTTTTCCTCGGTCCACGACTTTCGTATCGCCGGTGACCAGGTCAACGCCGGCTGTTGCCGCGGCTGTGCGCATCGAATTCACGACTGCCCAGAATTCCTGCATCGGCAGGCCTTCTTCCAAAATGAAACCGGTCGACAGATAAAGAGGCCGCGCGCCGCACATGGCGAGATCGTTTACCGTCCCATAGATCGCTAATTTGCCGATGTCACCGCCCGGAAAGAAAATCGGGTTTACGACAAACGAGTCTGTGCTGAAGGCCAGGCGGGTGCCGTTGACTGTAAAGATGGCACCGTCGTGCGCGACATTCAGGAACTCGTTTTGGAACTCAGGAAACAACATGCTCCGAATCAGTTGCTGGCTCAACTTCCCGCCGCTGCCGTGCGCGAGCACAATTTCCTGGTACTCGGGCAAGGGAAGCGGACAGGAACCCATCAGGGCGCCGATATCCCCGCCGTGCTGCTGCACATCGGGCCTGCCTTCACCTGCCATTATTTGTTCCCTGCATCGAGTGAGGCACGTTGCTCTTTTCGTGCTGCAGATGTCTTCCGTAAGCGTAGTACGCTGCGCAAGCGCCTTCTGCGGATACCATTGTCGCGCCAAGCGGTCGGCTGGGCGTGCAATCTTTGCCGAATGCGGGGCAGTCGTGCGGTTTCTTTACCCCGCGCAGTACCAAGCCGCTGATGCAGACGGCGGGTTCTGCCGTATCGATTTCTTCGACCTCGAAAATTTTTTCGGCATCAAAATCTCCAAATCCAGGCCGTAGTTTATACCCGCTTTTTGGAATGGCCCCGACCCCACGCCACTTTCGATCACAGACTTCAAACACTGAATTCACCAGTTCCTGTGCCGAACGATTGCCTTCGCGCCGGACCACGCGGGGATACTGATTTTCGACCTCGGCGGTGTTCGCCTCGAGTTGGCGTACGGTCATCAGAACGCCTTCGAGGATATCGAGCGGCTCGAATCCGGTGATCACGATCGGTACATGATACCGAGACGCGATGGGCTCGTACTCCTCGTACCCCATGACGGTGCATACGTGTCCGGGCCCGAGAAATCCCTGGACGCGGTTGAGCGGCGACTGCAGAAGCGTCGTCATCGCCGGAGGGACTAAGACGTGTGAGACTAGCACTGAGAAATTGGTGATGCCCTGTTTTTGCGCTTGCCAAACCGCCATGGCATTCCCGGGGGCGGTCGTCTCGAAACCAATCGCAAAGAAGACAACCTTTTTGTGAGGATTTGCGCGGGCAATTTTCAATGAATCGATCGGCGAATAGACTACCCGCACGTCAGCTCCTCTGGATTTCAGCACGAGGAGGTCGACCTGCGAACCTGGGACGCGAAGCATGTCACCGAACGAACAAAAGATTACGTCAGGCCGTTTCGCGATGACATGCGCTTTGTCAATCATCTCAAGCGATGTCACGCACACCGGGCATCCAGGCCCATGGACGAGTTCGACTTCGTCCGGCAGAAGGCGATCGATGCCATTTTTGACGATGGTGTGTGTTTGGCCGCCGCAGACCTCCATCAGCACCCACGGTTTGGTTACCGTTCGCCGGATTTCTTCAACCAATTTGCCGGCCAACGCTTCGTTCCGATACTCATCGATAAATTTCATGGCGTCGCCCTCCGTACTATTCAGGTGAACCGTCGCTCAGGTGTCTGGGATGTCGAGCTCGGCCAGTTGGTTCATTTCTGCCAGCAGTTGATAAGTTCGTTCGGCCTCTTCTTGATCGACCGTGCCCAGCGCGAACCCGACATGGACCAGTACATAATCCCCGGGTTTCGCGTCCGGCGTATATTCAAGACAAACCTGCTTAATGATGCCGCCGAAGTTTGCTTTACCCATCACGACCCCATGCGGATCGCGGACAATTTCAATGAGTTTTCCGGGTATTGCCAGGCACATATTTGTTCTTTCACCATATACCAGGTTCACAGGACCGCGACTCCTTCTGTATGAGCGGTTGTCGCGCCGCGTGCGGCCGCTGCAATAACCTGGCCGAGGGCGATCCCTCCATCATTAGGCGGGACGCGCTGGTGCCAGTATGGCTTGAACCCGGCTTCCCGCAACCGATCGATCGATTTTTCGACAAGGTACCGATTCTGAAAACATCCGCCTGTCAGCACAACGCATTGTTCTCCTATGATCCGTGCAACTGCGACAATGATTTCCACGAGCGTATTGTGAAACTTCGCAGAAATTTGGCCGCACGGCCGGCCGTTTTGAAGATCGATCAGGATCTCAGCGATCATCGGTGCCCAATCCACAATATGCGTAGTCTGGGCGGAGATCTCGAAGGGATAGAATTCCTCGACGCCAGGCTGGAGCGCGTACTCTAATTCCATCGCGGCCTGCCCTTCAAAGGTGACGCGCTGCCGCAATCCGAGAATCGACGCCACTGCATCGAACAATCTGCCGGAACTGGATGTGATAGGGGCGTTCAGTCCCTTGAAAAGCATTTGGCGGATTATAGCCAACTCACTCTCCGAAAAGGCGGCAACGGGCAGAAGTCGCCGGTCTGCCAGCACGCCGTCGCCCCAAATTTCGAATAGTACACCCAATGCGGCGCGACGGGGTTCCTTTACCGCGGCGTTGCTGCCCGGCAGGCGAAATTGGCGGAAGTGCGCGACCCGGCGGTATGATTGTCTGTCGGACAGTAGAAATTCACCGCCCCAGATCGTGCCATCTGCACCGTAACCTGTGCCGTCCCACGAAACACCGAGCACTGTATCCATCAACTCATTTTCCGCCATGCAGGCCAGAACGTGTGCGTAATGGTGCTGGATCCTGTGCACGCTGGATCGCGTGAGCGCGGCATGCTTGGTCGACAGATATTCCGGATGCATGTCGCATGCAATGAGACTCGGTTGTACTTCGTAGAGCCACGGCAAATCTTCCATTGTCCTGCGAAAAGCCGAGAAGGCTTCGCTCGTTTCCAGATCACCGATGTGCTGGCTGATAAAAATTTCATGGCCGACGCTCAGTGCAACGCTGTTCTTGAGATGAGCCCCGACAGCTAAGATACAAGGAAGCGCGTCTTTTACATGGATCGGCAAGGGCGCATAACCTCGGGCGCGTCGCAATATCATCTGGCGCTCGCCGATGATACGCGCAACAGAGTCATCAACGTGCCGGACGATCGGCCGGTCATGGATCAGAAAGCAATCGGCGATTCCGCCCAGCCGTGTTAAGGCTTCGTATTCGTCAATGCAGATCGGCTCATCGCTCAGATTGCCGCTTGTCGCGACGACCGGAACGCCGAGATCACGCAGCAGGAGATGATGAAGCGGCGAGTAGGGCATCATGACCCCGAGATTCGAACTGAATGGCGCGATCTGAGGAGCGAGCTCTGAATTGCCCGGCTTCCGGCAAAGCAAAACGATCGGTGCTTCCGGCGCTGACAGGAGCCTCGCCTCCAGATCTGAGATGGTGCAGTCCTGTCTCGCTCGATCCAGGCTCGGGTACATCAAGGCGAACGGCTTTTCCTCGCGACGCTTTCGTTCTCGCAACCGTTGAATCGCAGCCGAATCACCAGCGTCCACGATCAGCTGGAACCCGCCGACACCTTTCAGTGCAACGATTTTCCCGGTACGTACGATTTCCACCGCGCTCTGCAACGCTGCCTCTCCGCCAGCCAACTCGATTCCGTCGGCGTTCCACAACTGCAGCCGCGGGCCGCAATCCTGGCACGCATTTGGTTGTGCGTGAAACCGGCGGTCACCGGGATCCTGATATTCGCGCAGACAGTCGTGACACATCGAGAATCGCTTCATGGAAGTGTTCGCCCGATCGTAAGGCAGCGATTCAATGATGCTGAATCGAGGCCCGCAATTTGTGCAGTTGGTGAACGGATAGCGGTACCGGCGATTCATGGGATCAAACATTTCCCTGAGGCAATCCTCGCACACGGCAAGGTCGGGGAGGATCAGAACACTCTTCCGACCGGTTGATTCGCTGTAGCGGATTTCGAAACGTTCATAACCCATCGGTTCAAGAAATGAGTATTCCAGACTTTGAATTGCAGCGCGCGCCGGCTTCTCCCGTTCCAGGCGGATCAAAAACGATTGAAGCTCGCCACGCGCTCCTTCGACCTCGATGAACACACCTTGTGAAGAGTTCAGGACCCAGCCGCAGAGGTTCAACTCAGCGGCTAACCTGTACACGAAAGGCCGGAACCCAACGCCCTGGACTACTCCGCGCAGAGCTATTTTGGCACGTTCGAATTTCATATCGACAGCGCAACTTTGACAATGCCCGCTTGGACAAGCAGAGGGTAAGCTCAGGTCAATCTCTCAGGCAAGGAATCGGATGGTCTTGATCGCATAATCGTTTCCTTGAACCGGCTCGACCGCACCCTGGCATTGAGGGCATTCGAGCGTCGGGATCGGCGCGGCGGCGAGCGCATCTTCCCAATACTTAGGGCGCCCTTTGTAGGAGCAGTGTCTGGAGAG
>CAZMNG010000353.1:0-5190 GCA_964567505.1 uncultured Chthoniobacterales bacterium | reverse complement strand
CATCCGCCGGTTCCTCACCAGTATGCCGGCGAACTTTCCCGTCGCCAAGGGGAACGTCACGCTGCACGGAATATTGGTCGACATTGATACGGAGACTGGAAAGTCCCAGTCGATCATCCGCGTCGCCGAACCCTACACAACGGGCTCAGGCGCACAGGGTGAGACCGTCCTACCGGTGCAGGAGGCGCGAGCCGGCTTGTGAACGAATGAGGAAGTCAATCCGGCGTTATGCGACGCAATCGGTGGCATTATACGAAGCTTCAATCCAACTCGATCAACCGACTGGAAACAGTGCCCGAAGCTTGCAAAATGGGTGGTCAGCCGCGGTGTTAAGGCGCGGAAACCGGAGGGGAAATCGCGGGTTGATCGTCTCGAAGAATCCTGTTGACGGGGTTGGCCTCTCTGTTAAATTGCGGGCTCGCTTGGCGGACCTCGAGCACCGAGCTTAATGCCTCTAATCTACAGGGACTTAAAGATTGGAGACCGATGCTTCTTGACTTCGATGTCCGTCAACGCGATTCGGTCAGTCCTGGTAACTGAATAAGTTGACCGAAAACGGCACTGCCCATGTAGCTCAGTTGGTAGAGCACGTCCTTGGTAAGGACGAGGTCACCGGTTCAATCCCGGTCATGGGCTCCATGTCCGGTGTTTTGCCAGACGATTTAATGAACGATAAGAGCAGAAGGAGACCTTAAATGGCTAAGGATAAATTTGAAAGATCCAAACCGCATGTGAACGTAGGCACCATTGGCCACGTTGACCATGGAAAAACCACGTTGACGGCCGCTATCACGACGGTTCTGGCAGAAAAGGGCATGGCCCAGGCGACGCGCTACGACCAGATCGATAACGCTCCCGAAGAAAAGGAACGCGGCATTACGATCAATACCGCGCATGTGGAGTACCAGACCGAAAAGCGTCACTATGCCCATGTGGACTGTCCTGGTCACGCTGACTACGTCAAGAACATGATCACCGGCGCCGCGCAGATGGATGGGGCTATTCTCGTTGTTTCGGCAGCGGACGGCCCGATGCCGCAGACCCGCGAACACATTCTACTGGCTCGCCAGGTTGGTGTACCGTCGATCGTCGTATTTCTGAACAAGTGCGATATGGTCGATGACCCGGAACTTCTGGACCTCGTTGAAATGGAAGTTCGCGATCTTCTTTCGCAGTATGAATTCCCCGGGGACACGATTCCGATTGTGAAAGGGAGCGCACTGAAAGCGCTGGAAGGGGATCCGGCCGCCAAAGAAGCCATTTATCAGCTGATGGCCGCTGTGGACGAATACATTCCGCTTCCTGAGCGGCCGATTGATCAGCCGTTCCTGATGCCGATCGAAGACGTGTTCAACATTGAAGGTCGTGGCACGGTTGTGACCGGCCGTGTCGAGCGCGGTGTCCTCAAGAAGATGGAGGAAATCGAAATCGTGGGCATTCGTCCGACCGCGAAGACCACCGTCACCGATATCGAAATGTTCCGAAAGCTGCTTGACGAAGCGCGCGCCGGAGACAACGTCGGTGTGCTGCTTCGCGGTGTGAAAAAAGAAGATGTTGAACGCGGTCAGGTCGTTGCAAAACCCGGTACCATAACTCCCCACAAGAAGTTCAAGGCCGAAGTGTACGTCCTGAGCAAGGAGGAAGGCGGCCGGCACACGCCGTTCTTTACGAATTATCGTCCGCAGTTCTATTTCCGTACCACTGATGTGACCGGTACAGTGAAATTGCCGGAAGGTGTCGAGATGGTGATGCCTGGCGACAACATCGGCATCGAAGTGGAATTGCTCACCCCGATCGCCATGGAACGAACCATCCGATTTGCAATCCGAGAGGGCGGCCGGACGGTTGGCGCGGGTCGAGTCGCCGATATTCTCGACTAATCCGTCGAATTAAGCGATTGGTGGATTTGCAGCAGAGTCAGGAGTGGTCCGGCGATTGCCGGACCTGCTGTTTTTTTAGCGATGATAAAAAAGATAGGTCAGTAGCTCAATTGGTAGAGCAGCGGTCTCCAAAACCGCCGGTTGGGGGTTCGAGTCCCTCCTGACCTGTGCTTTCAAGACCGCCGCATCGATACAGTCCATTGGAAATTTGAAATGAACGGGATCACATTGTGCGTTTAAGTGTATGATCAGCCGCGTCAGAGGGTTCTTAACCGAGGTCAAAACAGAGTTGGAGAAATGTAGTTGGCCTTGGGACCCTAAAGAAAAAGGGGTTCAAAAGTATCGTGAGCTCATCGACTCAACGGCTGTCGTTGTGGTGGCGCTGTTGCTTTTGAGCGGTTATATCGCGTTCTGGGATCTGGTGTTGGTGAACCTTGTCAAGCTGTTGGTTCCGTGAACGGCAGGCAGACCGAGTATGAGTGAAGTCGATAAAAACCAGTGGTTCGTCGTCCATGTGCTCTCCGGGCAGGAACAAAAAGTCTACGACAACCTTTCGCGGCGCATTAAGACCGAGGAGATGGGCGATCTGGTTTTCGAAGTTTTGATCCCGACGGAACGAGTCTCAGAGATCAAGCGTGGCAAGCGAACTGAAACAACGCGCAAATTTTTTCCCGGTTACCTCATCGTCAACATGTATTTGCTCGATAAGCAGAATCAGTTGATTGACCGGACCTGGTATTTTATTCGGGAAACACCCGGGGTGCTTGGGTTTGCTGGAACAAAGGATCGACCCGTGCCGATGCGACCGCAGGAGGTCGAAAGCATGCTGGCGCAGATCCGGCAGCTGGAAGACAAAGTTAAACCAAAAGTCAGTTTCGAAGTGGGCGAGACAGTCAAGGTTGCCGATGGGCCGTTCCAGAACCAGAGCGGTATTGTGGAAGAAATTGACCCTGACCGCGGCAAGTTACGGGTTTCAGTCAGCATTTTCGGCCGGTCAACGCCGGTTGAGCTGGAATACTGGCAGGTGGAACGAGGTTAATGGATTCAGAGTGAATCACGGCGACTAACATTATGGCGAAAGAAATTGTAGCAACCATCAAGCTCCAGATTCCGGCAGGTCAAGCCAACCCGGCGCCTCCCGTCGGTCCGGCTCTTGGTCAGAATGGCGTGAACATTATGGCCTTCTGCAAGGAGTTTAACGCGGCCACTCAGAAACAGGCCGGCGACATCTTGCCGGTCGTGATCACGGTCTATAAAGACAAGAGTTTCACCTTCATCACCAAGGCGCCCCCGGCGTCGATCCTTCTGAAAAAAGCCGCAAACATTGCGGCCGGGTCCAAGGAACCGAACAAGATCAAGGTGGCCAAGTTGACGAAGAATCAGGTGATGGATATCGCGAAGATCAAGATGAAAGACATGAATGCCCGGTCGGAAGAAGCCGCGTATCGCACCTTGGTCGGGACGGCGCGCCAGATGGGTATCGAGGTCGAAGAATGATCGATTTGCTCTCGGAGCGATCCATCCGGCGCGGCGCTACCCGGAGGTAGCAATCACGTAAAGCACGAACAACAATCAATCAAAAGCAGGAGGGTCGCAAGGCCCGTCGGCACTGCACATAGAAATGAAACTAGAAGATCGTAGTAAACGTTACCGCGCCTGCGTCGAGTTGGTCGACAGCGCGAAAACGTATTCGCTGGCAGAAGCGGTGGACGCCCTCAAGACCTTTCCACCTTTGAAGTTTGATCAAACCGTTACGCTGTCGTTCAGACTTGGTGTCGATCCCCGGCAGTCGGACCAGATGGTTCGTGGCACCTGCCCGCTTCCGAATGGCAGCGGCAAACGTGTCCGCGTCCTGGTGTTTGCACAGGGGCAGGCAGCCGAAGCTGCCAGGGAAGCCGGCGCTGAATACGTGGGATATGAAGACCTGATCAAGAAATGCCAGGAAGGGTTCCAGGATTTTGATGTTGCGGTCGCAACGCCGGGCGCCATGGCGGAAGTCCGCAAACTCGGAAAGGTTCTCGGTCCCAGAGGATTGATGCCCAACCCGAAGATCGGTACCGTCACCGACGACACGGCTAAGGCCGTGCGTGAAGTAAAGGCCGGGCGAGTTGAATTCAAGCTCGACAAGAATGGCAACGTCGCGGTTCCGGTGGGCAAATTTTCGTTTGAACCCAAAGCACTAGTTGAAAACGGTTCGGCCGTGATTGAAGCCGTCGTGAAAGCACGGCCCGCATCTGCGAAGGGGAAATTTGTTCACAACATCACGATGAGCGCGACGATGACACCTGGTCTGCGAATCGACGCAACCCCGTTTCTGAAGTAGGAGGGATAAGGAAATAATGAGACCTGAAAAAGTTACGATTGTCCAAGATCTCTCCGCAAAATTGAACAAGTCTCCGTTCCTGATCGTGACGGAGTACGTGGGGATGAACGTCCTTCAGTTTGCCGAATTGCGGTCACGGTTGGCCGGAGCCGGCGCGCAATGTCGCGTCGTTAAAAACACGTTCCTGCGCAAAGCTGCTGCCGAGGTCGGGCTGCCCGATCTTGCGGATAACCTTGCCGGCCAGACAGCCATTGTCACCGGTGAAACCGACGTCTGCGCAGCCGCGAAAATTCTCAAAGGATTTACTGCCGAGTTCCAGAAACCGACCGTCAAAGTGGGTGTCCTGGACAAGGTGATCATCTCGAAAGAGCAAATCAAAGCTCTGGCAGACCTTCCCCCGAAAGAGGTGCTGCAGGCACAGCTTCTGGGCGTGCTCAAATCGCCGCTGCAAAAATTTGTCACGTTGCTCAACGAGCCGGGCGCATCACTTGCGCGCCTCTTGAAAGCGCGGCTGGAGAAGGAAGAAGGCGCCGCAGCGAGCTAAGACGAATCCAATAAAATTTCGAGACGTGGAAGAAGCCACACGTCTCGAGCGATAAAAAAATGGTTCCTCGTCGGGGTCCGCGGCTGCGGGTTCTTAAATGCTCTGAGGCTTCGGGGCGCGACGACACCGAACGAAAGATAAAATGGCAGATACAAATCAAATCGTAGAGCAACTCAGCGGTCTTACTGTTTTGGAAATCGCTGATTTGGTGAAGAAGCTTGAAGAAAAGTGGGGAGTCAGCGCGGCCGCTCCGGTGGCTGTGGCAGCGGCTCCTGCAGCCGGCGCCGGCGGCGCGGCAGCTCCAGCGGCGGAGGAGAAGACCGCGTTCGACGTCATCCTGAAAGAGATCGGCCCCAATAAGATCGCCGTGATCAAGGAAGTTCGTGCGTCAGTTGCCGGCCTAGGTCTGGCTGAGGCTAAAGCATTGGTCGAAGGTGCACCGA
>CAZMNG010000352.1:0-5207 GCA_964567505.1 uncultured Chthoniobacterales bacterium | reverse complement strand
AATCTATCGGTAGGTTGCTTCATGCGAACCCCCAATGGACGCTATCCACAATACCACACCTCGGCCGATGATCTTACCTTGGTCAGCCCCTCCGCACTCGGAGAGTCGCTGCAGCAGTTGTTGCGAGTCGTTCAGGTATTCGAGGAAAATTGCCACTGTTTGAATCTCAACCCGAAATGTGAACCTCAGCTTGGCCGGCGCGGGTTGTACCGCGAGATGGGTGGAATCAAGGACGCTGCCGCGCGGGAAATGGCGATGCTCTGGGTTCTGAGCTTGTCGGACGGCCAGCATGACCTGCTAGAAATTGCTATTCGTTCCGGCATTCCGTTCGACCAGATCAGCCAGGCAGCCGAAGCACTCCGAGAAGCCGGACTGCTTGCTCCGGCCAAGTAAGAGTGGGACGGACGTCTCGTCCGCCATTCCTGCTGCACCATCGACGAGCGAGACGCCCGTCCCACCCTGAAGGCGCTCCACAATCAAAAATCTTAAATCTAAATCCGCAGGGCGAAAGGTCGAATAGGAGATTGTTACATTTCACAAAGGATATGAGTAATACATTCGTGGTGGACGAACGTGAACTGAAGTCGGAACAAACAAACAGCGCTGCAACAACGGCCCGCTGCCTTTTCTGTAAGGAGCCTCTCAAACATACATTCGTCGACCTGGGCATGTCGCCGCTGTGTGAAAGCTATCTTACGGCTGATCAACTCAATCGAATGGAGCCCTTTTACCCGCTCCACGTGAAAGTATGTGAAAGCTGTTACCTCGTCCAGTTGGAAGAGTATGTCAGTCCAGAACACATTTTTACCGAGTATGCATACTTCTCTTCCTACTCCGATAGCTGGCTCAAGCATTCCTCGGACTATGTAAATATGATTTCTGAGCGTCTCGGCCTGGGATCACAAAGCCTGGTCGTCGAGTTGGCCAGCAATGATGGCTACCTGCTGCAGTATTTCGTAAAAAAGAGCATCCCGGTCCTGGGGGTGGAACCGGCAGTCAACGTTGCACAGGTTGCGGAAAGGAAGGGAGTGCCCACACTGGTCGAGTTCTTCGGATGTCAGACCGCCCGGGAAATGGTCGCAAACGGCCATGCAGCGGACCTTGTGATCGGCAATAACGTTTTAGCCCAGGTCCCGGACCTGAATGACTTTGTGGGCGGCATTCGCATCGTACTCAAACCGGGGGGAATCGCAACTCTTGAATTTCCGCACCTCGTGAGGCTCATGGAGGAGAACCAGTATGATACGATCTATCACGAGCACTTCTCCTATTTCTCGCTGATTACGGTCGAAAAGATTTTTGCGGCTCACGGACTCGTTCTGTTTGATGTCGACGAGATCCCTACACACGGGGGGTCCATCCGAATCTACCTCCGGCATGTCGATGACATTTCCAAACCGATAGCGCCAGCCGTAGTAGCGCTCAGGGAACGCGAATTGCAGGCGGGCTTAGACCGGATGAATACCTACACAAATTTTGCGGACCAAGTCATCGAGTCGAAACGCGCCTTACTCGAATTACTTATCGGCCTGCGCCGCGAGGGGAAAGTCGTCTCGGGATATGGGGCGCCAGGCAAGGGGAACACTCTTCTAAACTACTGCGGGATTCGGACGGACTTCCTCGAGTTCACAGTGGATCGGAATCCTTACAAGCGTGGGCGCTATCTGCCCGGCACGCATATTCCGATCCATCCCGTGGAGCGGATACGTGAACGCAAGCCGGATTACATCCTGATCCTGCCTTGGAACCTGAAGGACGAGATCGTGACGCAGCTGGCCTATGCGCGCGAATGGGGTGCAAAGTTTATCGTGCCCATCCCGGTGGCACGGATTCTGGATTGAAGCTGTTCCTCAAAAGGGTTCGTAACAAGAAAAACAATTATGAAAGTTGTGCTCTTCTGTGGCGGTTTTGGAACCCGTATGCGCGAGTATTCGGAGACAATTCCCAAGCCGATGGTGCCTATTGGATATCGTCCGATTATTTGGCACGTCATGAAATATTATGCTCACTACGGCCACAAAGATTTCATCCTCTGCCTGGGATATAAGGCGGACGTGATCAAGAATTACTTCCGTAACTATGACGAATGCGTGTCAAATGATTTTGTATTGTCAGCCGGCGGTAGAAATCTCGAATTGTTAAACAGTGATATCGATGACTGGCGGATCACTTTTGTAGACACCGGACTCACATCAAACATCGGACAGCGACTGAAGGCCGTAGAGAAGCACCTGAAAGATGAGGAAGTGTTCCTCGCCAACTACACCGACGGGCTATCTGACGTCGATCTCAATGCCCTGATAGAAAAATTCCTGCGGAGTAAAAAACTGGCTTGTTTTGTCAGCGTTAAACCGAGGGCGAGCTTTCATATGATTACTGCCGATGAGGACGGTATTGTGAAGAGCATCGAACATATCGCTAAGTCCGGAGCGCGGATCAACGGAGGTTTCTTCGTCTTGCGCCGGGAAATCTTCCAATACATGGAACCGGGAGATGAACTGGTCGAAGAGCCGTTTCGGCGACTGATCGCCGCTGGTCAACTTCTTTCTCACGCCCACGAAGGTTTTTGGGCTTGCATGGACACGTTCAAGGAGATGCAGCAACTCGATGACCTGCACGGCCGGGGCAATGCACCTTGGACAGTGTGGAATGGCCCCTCTGGCGAGAAATCACTCATACCGGCAACGTCTTTGCAAGGTTGCACGCGCAACGGCGAACAAAGAACCCTTGCGGGCAAATTGTCCTCGTCATCTTGACTGAGGGCCTTTTGACCCTGTGCGAACACCAGGACCCGAACACTCGCGATCTAAGTCAAGCTCTCGCCGTTGTTACGGGCGCCGGTAGCGGTATCGGCCGTGCAATTGTGCTGCTACGGTGATCCATGCACTTGAGCTGCCTGAAACCGCAGAGGTCACAGACATCATGATCCGCCCCCCATCAAGTCATAAAGGGCTTCCACCGGTGTCCGATCCGAATCTTATTCGCAAAGATCCCTCAAGAACACTTGGCGCCGAGACGGGCAAACCACACATATGAAAAATCAAAAGGCGATCGTCACTTTCGCAATCGGAGAAAGGTATTAATTCCGGCCATGGGAATTCCGCTTGTCATCGCGCATTTTGGAGGAAGTCCGCAATATTTGAAGCTTAGCTTGGAATCCGCTGCTCAATTCAATCGTGAGGTCGTACTTATCGGGGACGGATCGAACGCTAATTTTTGGGAAAATCATTGGAATAGCGATCAAGCAGACGTGGAAAAATTTAGCGAATTCATGCGTTCGTACGTCAAGATGTCCGACTATTCTGACTCGTACGAATCGGCCTTTTGGAAGCGTCCATTTTTGGTCGAGGCATGGATGAAGAGCGAAGCGATCAAAGAACTGTTTTTGATAGATAGTGACGTTATGAGTTTCGCGGATTATTCCAAGGAAGTCGCCCCGCTGCTGCCTGGTAATTGTTGGGCCACTTTGGTGGAATCATCCCTTCATTTTTCTTATTGGACACGCGAAGCGCTGGAGGATTTTACCACCTTTTGTGTAAATGCGTATAAAGATCGAAGCATAAGGATGAATTTGGAAGCCAAGTATCAATGGCACATTGATAACCATCAGCCCGGGGGCGTCTGTGAGATGACATTGCTGGATTTTTGGGCAGCGAAGAACAGTAAGACCGTACTGAACCTGGCGAAAACAATCAACAATTCTGCAGCAGACCTTGCCATACACGCGTCAACCAACTATTTCGACGATGAATACGAAATGCGTGGCGGCTTCAAGAGATTGGTTTTTCGGAACGGCGTTCCCTATGGATTTAATAGGATTCAAAACCGGGAGATTCAATTCTGGTGCCTGCATTGCCAGGGATGGTCAAAAAGCGTCATGCGGTTCTTGCACTCCGGTAGCTTGCGAGCATTTTTTCCGCATCTGTACCGCCTTAGCCGGTTCACTGTGCCGCTGGGACGCAGGTCCAAGTCTTACATTCGGGGGGCTTTGAAGCGTTTGGTGCGCAGGAGTTAAAAAGGTAGCGAATTAGGCGACAAACGGGCCGGAACAGTGGCGTTATTCACTCCGGTATCTATTATAAACCCGGAAGTCTAAAAGCTGCAGAAAGTTGGCCGAGTTGATCTCGACGCGGGGAGGCGAATTGCGATTGGGTACAGAAGTTCAGGGGGTTTGCGAGGATGGCCTCGGAGCGGTTCTCGAAACGTGAAAGGATACTTTCGCAGCTCGCTGGGTTAGGGAGCAAATCCCCGGTTGCGAACGGATACGTGCGTCGGAAATCCGGAGCAAGGTGAAACTGGCAATAACGAAGCCGCACGCAACATATGTTTTTGTGGATTCGACGATTGCGCCTGGTTCAATGCCGCACAGTTTGCTGTCCGACATGGTTTGGCTCGTTCTGCCTCGTTGGATTTCTGGCGATGCCGGTCGTTTGGTGGTGGAGTTGCGCCGAATCCTTTCTCTCGCTGACCTCGCGGTTGCCGGCGGAAGTTCTAGTCGTGGAAGGGTGGATCGGTTACGCCGGCATACGCGCTGCTGCGGCCGAGTTCGAGGAGCGGGGATACCAGTACGTGGTCGTGACCGGTGGCCTGCCTGAAGAGGGCTGGGTGGAACGTCGTTTGAGTTACGCGGAGATGGCCGAGCGCGAGCTGATTCGGTCTGGTGTTGCCCAGGAAAAAATAATCGCCGCTCCGGTAGAGGATATTCAAAGGCAGCGCACCTATCAGTCCGCGGTAGCCGTTTGGAAGGCGCTTCAGGCAAGAAATGCGCAGCCCAAAGCCCTCAATGTGTTCACCTTGGGTCCTCACGCCAGGCGCAGCTTTGCGGTCTTCACGAAAGTTTTTTGGCCGACAACGAATGTCGGAGTCGTCAGCTGGGTTCCCTCTGGCTACTGGGCGGCGCCATGGTGGCGGTCGAGCGCGCGGGCCAAGGAATTGCTCACGGAAACACCCGCCTACCTTTACGAAGAATTGCTTAACTCCGGCCGCGGCTCGAACTCTCAAATGGAACTCACGGAGGCGAGCTGGGCTCAGGCACCAAAGTACTTGGGGTCCGTCCAACGCGCGGCGAGGCAACTTTCGAAACCCTGTTGCGAGGCGATGCGTACGTCAGAAATTGAACCTAGTAGTTCCTTGCAAAAATAAGCGAGATTATGTGAGATATGCTCAGTAGCGCGCTAGAGCAGGTGCTCTTAAGCGCCGAAGGCGCG
>CAZMNG010000351.1:0-5215 GCA_964567505.1 uncultured Chthoniobacterales bacterium | reverse complement strand
CGCCTGGGGCGCTCATCCCGAAGCGATCAATGCCGATGATCTTTCCGTCCAATCCAACGAATTGGTACCAGAGGTTTGTCACCCCGGCCTCGATCGCCACCCGCTTGCGGACGGCGGGCGGAAGAACTTCGTCTCTATAAGCGGCGTCCTGGCGCAAAAAGCGTTCTGTACAAGGAACCGAAACGACCCGAATACCATCGCCGAGCTGTTTGGCCGCGTTGATTGCATGCTGCAGTTCGCTCCCTGTCGCGAGGACGATCGTATCGAGCTTGCCGGTTTCCTTGTGCGCGATGTATGCCCCTTTGCTGACACCCTCGCGGCGCACGTCGACCGGGATGTCGTTCTGGATCGGCAGCGCCTGGCGAGTCAGCGCAAGCAGGGTCGGACCGTCTGTCCGCGAGAATGCAGCCGCAAAAGCGCCCGCCGTCTCCTCTGGGTCCCCGGGCCGAATGACGTCGAGGTTCGGGATTACTCGCAGCCCGCTGACAGTCTCAACCGGTTGGTGCGTCGGTCCATCTTCGCCAACGCCGACGGAGTCATGCGTGAAAATGTAAACAACCGGCAGCTTCGCGAGCGAGGCGAGGCGAATCGAAGCCCGGCAATAGTCTGCAAAAACCAGAAATGTCGCTCCAGATGGGCGGAAAATACCGTGGTACGCGATCCCGTTAAGTATCGCGCACATCCCGTGTTCCCGGATCCCAAACCGGATGTTACGCCCGGCACGGTTCTCTGGATTGAAATCTTTGTCGCTTTGAATGTAGTTCAGCGTTGAGCCGTACAGGTCGGCGCTGCCGCCGATGACCAGCGGCATCGCTTCCGACACCGGTTGCAATACTTCGCTGCCGGCTTTCCGGGTCGCGATCTTGCTATCTTGCGGGAACGCAGGAATACGCGAGACCAGATCCTTCGGGACCTCGTGGTGGATTCCGGTCTGCAGCAATGCCGCCAGCTCAGGGTTCGCGGCTTTCCAGGCGCTGAAAGTCTCCTGCCAATCGAGGTATCGCTTTTTCAGGACGCCCCGGTGGGTTGCAAAATAGTCAGAGACTTCTTTTGAGACATAGAATTTCTCATCCGGCAACCCAAGCGCCTTACGATCTGCATCCACGAACTTGACACCGGCTTCACCATGCGCTTTCTGGGTGCCGGCCACTTCCGGGATTCCTTTTCCGATCAGCGTTCGAGAAACAATGAACTGCGGCTTTCCTGTTGTTGCGTGTTTTGCCGCTTCGTAGGTAGCCAGAAACGCTTCCATGTCGTGGCCGTTGACGGTGTGCACATCGTAGCCATACGCACGAAACCGCTCCGCGGTGTCCTCGCTCTGCGACAGCTTCGCCATCGCATCGAGGGTGACGTCGTTCGAATCGTAAATCAGGATCAGATTGTCCAGTTTCTGGTGACCGGCAAATGCCGCCGCCTCCGACGCAATCCCCTCCTGGAGACACCCGTCACCGGCGAGGCAGACGATCTTGTGGTTAAAAATTGTGTGCTCCTTGGTGTTGAAGCGCGCTTCGGCCATCTTTGCGGCGACTGCCATCCCGACGGAATTACCTACCCCTTGTCCCAACGGGCCTGTCGTTGATTCCACACCGGGCGTTTCCCCAAATTCAGGGTGACCCGGTGTTTTGCTGTGCAACTGGCGGAAACGCTTGATTTCATCCAGTGGCACGTCGTACCCGGCCAGGTGGAGCCAGCTGTAAAGGAACATGCTGCCATGTCCAGCCGACAAGACGAAGCGGTCGCGATTGATCCAGCCGGGGTCCTCGGGTAGATAGCTAAGCGCGTATCCAAATAATACCGCCCCGACCTCGGCCGCTCCGAGGGGTAATCCAAGGTGCCCGGATGCAGCTGCCTGAACGGCGTCCATTGCCAAGCCCCGTGCGTCGGTGGCGGCTTGAGAGAGAATTTTTGTATTTAGTGCCATTGGGTGATTCCTTTGATGAAGCATCTTTTTGGAGATGCGTAAACAACGACTGGACGAACTGACCCCAAAAAAAGAGAGAAATCCAGAGAAGATTTTACTGGTCAGGATTCTCCCTTGAGCGTAAGTAAACCGCCCTTTTCCGAATGTTATGAATCAACCGTGCCTCCGCATCGGACTACCCTCGGGTAGTCTCCAAGAATCGACACTCGATCTCTTTGCCAAAGCCGGTTATCAAATCACTGGCGCCAAGCGATCCTACAAACCCGCCGTCGATGATCCCGAGCTCGAGATTCGCCTGCTGCGGGCCCAGGAGATCAGCCGGTACGTCGAACACGGCTTTCTGGACTGCGGGATCACAGGTAAAGACTGGATCGAAGAAAACAATTCGGACGTTGAACTGATCGAAAAACTTGAATACAGCAAAGCCACGTCAAGCCCGACGCGATGGGTCCTGCTGGTCCCGAAGTCTTCCCCGATCCATTCAATAAAAGATCTTCAGGGCAAACGAATCGCCACCGAGGCAGTCGGACTTACCGCCCGATTCCTGGAATCACGTGGCGTGACCGCGAGCGTCGAATTCAGCTGGGGATCAACCGAGGTCAAAGTCCCTGAACTCGTCGACGCGATCGTCGACATCACAGAAACAGGGACCTCACTGGCCGCAAACAATCTCCGGATCGTCGAGGTGATCACAGAATCGTACCCGCAGATCATTGGCAATCGGGAGTCGATGCTGGACGCCTGGAAACGAGCCAAGATTCAGCGGCTCACCTTGCTGCTCAAAGGCGCTCTCAATGCCCGCGACAAAGTCGGCCTGAAAATGAATCTCGAAGAATACAAGCTCAAGGAGCTTCTGCAAAAACTTCCGGCCCTTCGCAATCCGACCGTTGCCCCTCTCGCACAGTCTGGTTGGGTTGCGATCGAGACAGTGATCGACGAGAAAGTCGTTCGCGAAATTATCCCGGAGCTGAAAGCCTTAGGTGCCGAAGGGATAATCGAGTATCCGTTGAACAAAGTTGTTTATTAGGTATCAATTCATCTCCGGCAGCTGGTCCGGTGGATTTATTACATTTACCAGCACTGAACAGTTAAAATATGGGTTCCCTCAAAAAGAGACGAAAAGCGAAAATTGCCAAACACAAGCGCCGCAAGCGCATGAAGGAAAACAGGCATAAGAAGCGTTTGCGATACAAATCGTAGCTCCTAGATTAGTTTGATGAGTACCTGGAGGCCGGCACGCCTGCTTCTTTGGGTCGGGGCAGCTGTCGGCGCATCTCTGTCCACCTTTGTAACGGCAGGAAAAGCCGATACGGACCATTCTGTTGTATCGGCGCTGAATTCGTCTCCCACTCCCGCTTCCGGGACCAAAAATCTGGAGGACGCATTTTACGCGGATATTCGTCCCGCGACTTCCGACCAGCAACTATCGAAGCCGCTCGAGAAAAAGGCAGACGCTCAGGCGGCGTATATGCAGGGGCTTCTGCTTGAACAGGAAGGTGACTACGAGAGCGCGCTCTCTGCCTACAGCAAGTCTCTGCAGCTCGACCCGGGGGGCGATCCTCGCCTCGCTGTCCGCGTGGCGCACGACTATGCGAAACGGGGGGATGTCGCCAGCGGGATTGACATCCTCAAAGACCTCGCCCTGGCCCGTCCAGGCGAGCCTTTGGCTTACCTTAACCTTGCGTACTTCTACCTTAACCAGCTCAAAAAGCCGTCCTTGGCCCTGAAATACGCCCAAAAGGCGGTCGACGTCGATCCCAAGAACTTCGACGCCTACCAGATGCTGTTCGAAGTCTACGTCGCTCTGCATCAGATCAATGACGCCGCATCCACTCTGATCAAAGCCCAGCGACTCGAAAGTAACGATCCCAATTTCTGGCTGAATCTTGCCGAGCTCACCATCCAGCTTTACACCGAAGGCGACGCAGCCTTCCCGGCACAGCGGGTTCCGGCCGTTGATCTGCTGCTGAAGAAAGCTGCAAGCGACGCGGAAAATGACGGGAACGTGTACGCAAAAATCGGCGACGACTACGTCCTGATCGATCAGGTCGCCAGCGCGATCCCGTTTTATCTTCGCACGCTTGAGTTGAACCGAGACAATGCGGACGTTCGTCTTAAGCTCGCGCAAAGCTTCCTGAAAACCGGCCAGCGCGACCAGGCTATCCACAGCCTTGAAGAGATGGTGAAAGCAAACCCGATGAAATTTGAGATCTACGAATTTCTCGCACGTTTATACGAGGAAGCCGGCAACCGAGAACGGGCAGTCGCCAATTACGAGCAAGCCCTCTTGATTGCGCCAAACCAGCCGGAACTCTACCTGGGTGCTGCCCAGGCCGAGCTCTCGCTTAAACAATTCGATCGCGCAATTGGAACCCTCGAAGAAGCCCGGCGGCGGTTCGCAATTCCGCAAATCACCTACAGCCTTGCGATCGCCCTCGCATCAGCAAAGCGTTATTCCGACGCGTTACCAGTTTTCGAGGCGGCACTCCAGGAAGCGAAAGCGCGCGAGGAAGAACTTCTGGATGGAAATTTTTATTTTAACTATGGCGCGACTGCTGAACAGGCCGGGCTGGTCGACAAAGCGGCGACATTACTCAAGCGCTCCATCGAACTCGACCCGTCCAAAGCGGCACAGGCCTACAACTACCTCGGATTCATGTGGGTCGACCGAAACATGAACCTTGATGAAGCGGGCATAATGATCAAAAAAGCGCTCGATATCGAGCCCGAAAACGGCGCCTTTCTCGACAGTCTCGGGTGGTACTACTTCAGGAAAGGTGATTACGCCAGAGCGCTTACCGAACTCCTGCACGCGGCCGATCTGATCAACCCGCCTGACCCAATTGTTTACGAGCATATCGGGGACACCTATAAAGCCCTCGGCAACACAGCACTGGCTCTGACTTACTGGCAAAAAGGCCTCACGCTCGATCCCAAAAGCCAAGCGCTCGCCTCGAAGATCGACCAGGCCAAAGCAAAAGTGACCTCCAATCCGCAAACGCAATGAAAGGCGGAAGGCAGAATTAAGAAGTAGGGCCTTCTTTCTTCTGCCTTTTATAGCAGCGCCAACTGTTTCTCTGTCCAGCGTCTCCGTTCGATCCAGCGATTTGCTTTCGTCTCGATTCTTCGAAGTTCGCGTTCCGACAGTGTCGCGTCCCGCCTCAGCTCTTCGAGCACTCCATCCAATTCCCGGCGAACGCTCTTTAATCGCGTTTTCACTTCGGATGGACTAAGCAACAGGAACTGCCAGCTCGGCAATCTTTCCAGACCGGCGATCGATTCCCGCAGGATCAG
>CAZMNG010000350.1:0-5222 GCA_964567505.1 uncultured Chthoniobacterales bacterium | reverse complement strand
GCCGTCCCTTTCACCATGGGGATGAATAACCCTGCTTCCGCAATCTTGTCCTGGACCTCCTTCGAGAGCCAGACCTTCATCCAATCGACGGTTTCCTTTGGAGCATCTTTTGCAACGAGCCAGCCATCGACGCTTGCAAAGATGTCGTTTGCATGGCCTTTGCCCCCTTGCACTTCGGGGAAGAAAAACCAGCCGAGCTTCTCATCCGGCAACCCTTTCCCGTCGGTCGAATCTGTTCGCCCTTCGGTGATGTCCCAGGTCCCCATCAAATGAAATGCCGTCTTCCCATCGTGAAATGTGCCCGCTGACTCAGCATAGGTATTCGCTAGAAATCCAGGCTGGAAAGGCTTTAGCGCTGCCAACTCCTGAAAAACCTGAAACGCTTTTACAGCGTCCGGGCTGTTGAACCCACCGTTCTTGCCGGCGATCACCTCCTGCATGCCCTCCTTGCCCAGGATCCGCATCAACAGGAATGCGGGATAGAAATGCACCGGCCACTCGTCCTTGCCTCCTACTGCAAGCGGCGTGATTCCCGCAGCCTGGCATTTTTTTACGGCGTCGATAAAATCATCCCAAGTCTTTATCGTTGTCGGATCTATCCCCGCTTTTGCGCAGAGGTCCTTGTTGTACCAGAAAACGATCGGCGCAATGTCGCCCGGTAACCCGTATGTTTTTCCCTGATAACTGAAGTTTTGGACGCCGGCGGGATAAAACGTATCTTTAAAGCCTGCTGCCAGATTTCGAGAACCTTGGGCAATTTTTGCAAGTGGAGAATTTTGATCGTCGTTTCGGCCGAAGCCGACGTGGAAAGCAAACCACAAAGGGCCAAAGTGAGAGCGGCTTGGAACTTCATAGGATCGAGGGAGGATTGAGGTTTCGGGCTGGCCGGCAGAAGCAGACCACCACCGGACTAACGCCGTTATCTTTTCGACCGTCTCTGAAAACGTCAAGTAATTATCGGGCACACCGGATTCGCTTTTTTCACAGTTTTACAAACTGTTCTTGTTTGTTCAGGAGTCGATGCTTGTCGAAGCGTCTGTTTTTAATTAACAAGTGGAAGCTATTCACATTTTTTAAATGTCTGCGCGCGGTCCAGCCACCATCCGTAACATCAATCGATTTGAAGTCCTTCAAGCGATTCGCCTCCACGATAACCAGATCTCTCGCTCCGAACTATCAGATCTGACCGGGCTCAGTCAGGCAACGATTTCTAGCATCGTCGGGCACCTGATCGCGGAAGGCGCGCTGATCGAGGACAACCCATCGGGCCTTGTGGCCAGAGGCCGCGGCCGACCATTGGTGATGTTGCGTCTCAATCCGCAATACACTCACGTGATCGGCGTCAAGATCGCTGTTCACCAAATCGTATTTTCAGTCACAGACTTTGTCGGAAATGTTGTGGCGTCGGACAACATCGCGACGGAATCTCCGAAAATGAGTCCGGCCCAGCTCGGGGCATTTGTGGTGCGTGGCGTGCGCAATTGCCTGAAGAAAGCCGGTAAAACCGTTGATGATGTGAGCGGCGTCGGTCTCGGTCTGCCTGGATTCATCGATTCGCATCGTGGCATCGCGTTCTGGAGTCCGGTGTTCGAGACTCCAAACGTCAATTTTCGAGAACTGATGCAATCAAAATTTGACGTGCCGGTATTTGTTGAGAACGACGCCAACCTGGTGACTCTGGCCGAGCATTGGTTCGGGATGGCAAAAGGATTGGAGAATGCCGTCGTCATTACGATCGAGCACGGGACCGGGAGCGGTCTGATTTTGGATGGAAAGCTTTACCGCGGCGCTCAGGGTCTGGCGGCGGAATTCGGTCACACAAAACTTGTATTTGGCGGCCCGCCCTGCCAATGCGGTGAAAGTGGTTGCATGGAAACGCACACCGGTGCATTCGCGCTGATTCATGAAGCGGCCATCGCTGGATTTCGGGTTCCGAAGCGAACGCTTGACTACAATGAACGGTCTCGTTTGCTTCAGGCGATTGTCGCGAGGGCCGAGGCTGGCGACAAACCAATGAAGCGGATCTTCGAGCAGATGGGCCGGTACCTCGGATTAGGAATTGCGAATCTCGTGAATCTGTTGAACCCGCAACGGGTGATCATCTGTCAGGGGTCTGTCCGATGCGCGCATCTATTTGAGGAGAGCTTGCGTTCCGTGGCCGAGAGGATGGTCATCCCGCCGCTGAAGCAAAATCTCGATATTGTCATTCATCACTGGGGAGACGATGTCTGGGCTCGCGGCGCTGCAGGTCTGGTCCTGCTTGAATTGGATCAACGGGGCCGTCCCGAAAAGCCGAAAGGAGTCGGGCTCCCCGCCTCTCGAGCCACGCGAATCGAAAAGGCCCGCGGAGCGACAAACCACGCTTCGAATTGATCGGCGAGAGGACGCAGAGGAGTGGTTTGCCACGGAGGCTCAACGGGCACAGAGTTCGGGAACAATCAAAAGACAAGTCCCATGGAGAAAGCCGCCAGAAGCGAGGAGACCCGAAAATTTCTCATCACAAACGAGAGTGGATTGCATGCGCGTCCGGTCAGCGAACTCGTTCGTTGTGCGATGCGCTTTAAGAGCGAAATCACGATCTCCGTCAACGGCAAGAAATGTTCCGCGGTCAGTATCATGGACCTGATGACCGCCGATATTCGTCGAGGCGCTGAGATTTCTGTGACCGCTGACGGTGTCGACGCACGTAAAGCACTCGACGCGATCGGGAATTGCTTGAACCAGCTCGCGGAGAAAGGCTTCTAGCCGAAACACTCCACAGCGCGGCGCTTCAGCAGCATGATTGATGTCGAAAATTATGACGCCTTAATCGGCTATCTCCGCGATGCGCGTCGAATTTTTCCCACCGAGACTCCCGCTGTCCGAAACTTGAGCGGCGGCGTATCGAATAAAACTCTCGTGCTAACGCGTTCGACCGGAGAATCGTGGGTCATCAAACAGGCTCTTTCGAAACTCCGGGTCCAGTCGGATTGGTTCAGCAATCCAGCGCGCAGCCACGTTGAAGCCAACGGTCTGCGGCATTTGCCTCGGGTTGCGCCCGAAGGAACCATCACGCCGTTGATCTTCGAGGACAGAGCCCAATGTCTCCTCGCGATGGCGGCTGTCCCTCAACCTCATCAGAACTGGAAACAGCGGCTGCTGGAGGGCCATGTGGAACCGCAATATTTCCGGCAGTTCGCGGAGTTACTTGGGTCGATTCATCGCGAAAGCTCAAAGTCCGCGCACGAATTTTCCTCGCTCTTCACTGCCAAACAGTATTTTGAGTCGCTGCGCCTTGAGCCGTATTATCAGCATTCGGCGACAGTTGTTCCGGAAGCCGCCTTTTTCCTGAATAAACTCGTGCGATCGACGCTCAGCCGGTCGGATGCCCTCGTCCACGGTGACGCTAGTCCAAAGAATGTCCTGATCCACAACGACCGGTTAATTCTGCTGGATCATGAAGTATTGCACTTCGGCGACCCGGCTTTTGACATCGGGTTTAGTCTGACCCATTTCCTGAGTAAAGCTCTTCATCTGCCCGAACATCGCCGGGAATTTGAGGAAGCCGTGCGATTGTTCTGGGAGGTCTACTGCACGCAGGTCCGGGATATGCCTTGGTTCACGGATCTCACCAAAAGGGCTCCTCAGCACACCCTGGCGTCGTTGCTCGCGCGCGTATGCGGGCGATCGCCGCTCGAGTACCTCCGACCACAAGAACGTCTCATTCAAAAGCGGGTCGTCCTTGAATTGATCGGCGAACAGCGCTGGAGTCTCGACGATGTTATCATCGGTTTTCTACAAAGAGTCTCGGCGCAGGACAAAACCAAACCTTGTCATGGATGATTAAAGTAGCAGGTATCCACGCCGTTGAGGTCCTCGATAGTCGCGGCCGCCCGACGCTGGCAGCGACAATCAGACTTGAAGACGGCGTTGTCGGAACGGTTTCAATCCCATCCGGCGCTTCAACCGGGAAGGCCGAAGCAAAAGAGCTTCGGGATCACTCCACGCGCTACCGAGGTCTCGGGTGCCGCAAAGCGGTCAAAAACGTTCGAGGCCCGATCGCCAATTCCATCGCCGGTCGCGCGTTCAGGGATCAGGAAGAACTGGATCGCTGCCTCTGTGAACTCGATGGCACACCAGACAAAGCGGGCCTGGGCGCAAATGCGATTCTTGCCACCTCCCTCGCATTCGCCCGCGTATCGGCAATCCATCAGAAACTGGAACTTTACGAATACTTCAGTCGACTGCTTGCGGACACAAAACCAGCGCTTCCCCGGCTCTCGGTGAATCTGTTCAGCGGCGGCAAACACGCATTTGGTCAGGTCGCTATCCAGGATGTTCTGCTCGTACCGGGGAGAGGAACGTCGGTGTCAGCGAGCCTGGAAATGATCTACGAGATATACCAGCGGGCGGCTGGAATCATCGCAACGCGATATAACGAGCGGGCGCTCACCGCCGACGAAGGCGGCTTGGCCCCTCCTTTTTCATCGAGTGTTGAAATGCTCGAACGAGCAGCCGAATCGATCGAGTCTGCGGGTTATAAAATCGGCCGGGACGTGAATCTGGCCATCGATGTCGCCGCAAGTCATTTCCTACAGAACGATGGCAGCTACCGGATCGACAACCGGACGCTAACGCCGGACGAGATGATCGGTCTTCTGGATACGTGGCGGAAGGATTTCCCGCTAATCAGTATCGAAGATGGGCTTGGCGAAGATGACTGGGAGCATTGGCCGTTGCTCCGGCATCGGCTTGGCCAAGAGACGCTCACTCTGGCCGACGATCTGACCTGCACCAATCCTCAGCGAATTGAGCATGCGATTCGGTTGCAAGCGGCAAACGCACTGCTGCTGAAAGTGAACCAGATCGGCACTATCACGGAGGCAAGAGAGGCCTATCTGATGGCCAGACAAGCCGGCTGGAAAGTCTCCGTGAGTGCGCGCAGCGGCGAAACTGAAGACAACTGGCTCGCTGATCTGGCCACCGGGTGGGCCGGCGACTTCATCAAAGTCGGATCGATTACACAATCCGAGCGGCTGTCGAAATATAACCGCCTCCTGACAATCGAGGATTCTCAGGCGCTATCACAATCTGATTAACTAACTAAATGTTTCAAAATCAACCTTGCACGTTCGTCTACCAAACCCCGGCCTCAGAGCATGCCGATTAATACCATCCTTATTTCGCGCAAGCAGTGTTGTCTAGCACCCGGCCACTGCGTGCTCACCTTCGATGACGGTCCG
>CAZMNG010000349.1:0-5237 GCA_964567505.1 uncultured Chthoniobacterales bacterium | reverse complement strand
TACGGCTTTGGCAAAGCGAATGAAGTTTCTGAAGCAATCCGTAAAGCGTCCGAATCAGCGCGAAACTCGATGGTCTCTGTTGCCGTTCAAGAAAACACAATCCCGCATGAGGTCATTGGCGAATTTGGTGGTGGACGAGTCTTGTTGCGCCCGGCATCGCCTGGAACCGGCGTGATCGCTGGTGGCGGGGTGAGAGCCGTCGTGGAAGCTGCCGGCATCAAGGATGTGCTTGCCAAATCGCTCGGATCCAGCAATCACGCGAACGTTGTGAAGGCGACCATTGAAGCATTGCGCGGTCTGCGGCGTCGGCAGGAAATCCTTCAGCTGCGCGGGAAGGGAACGCGATAAGAACCTTTCCACTGCAACCGGCGGGTGAGACGGCCACGGCCTATCGAGAATCTGCAGGAGCAAAATTGGACACGATTGGAACCCGGACGCGGATTGGAGCGTCCCAAGTGGAATTTTACGATTTATGCGGTTACACGAATTAAAGCCTCGCCCGGGGTCGAAGCATCGGGTTAAGCGGCTCGGCTGTGGTGAGAGTTCCGGTCACGGGAAAACCAGTGGCAAAGGGCATAAAGGACAAAAGGCGCGCTCAGGCGGCAGCATTCGGCTCGGCTTTGAAGGCGGCCAGATGCCCCTTATCCGGCGTTTGCCGAAACGAGGATTTAACAATGCGGAGTTCAAAACCGTTTACGCGATTGTGAATCTGGGCGACCTCGATCGCCTTGGCGACGGTGCACACGTCAATGAACAGCTCCTCCGTGAGATGGGGCTCATAAAGGGAAGATTTGATGGGGTGAAGATCCTGGGACGTGGCGAATTGACGAAAAAGTTGACAGTCGAAGCCGACAAATTCAGCGAAACCGCGCGGCAAGCCATTGAAAAGAATGGCGGCTCAGCCGTTGTTCGCGGCTAGTTTCGAGCCTTCGCCTCCATGATTTCCGCTTTCACCAACATCTTTAAAATTCCGGAGCTTCGACAACGGATCCTGTTCACAATCGGGATGCTGGTCATTGTACGAGCCGGCGCAGCGATTACGATCCCTGGGGTTAACGCTCACGTTCTCAACGAGTGGTTCCAGAGTTCGATGGCGAAGTCGGCCAGTGGCGGAGTCGCCGCTCTGTTCAATATTTTTGCCGGGGGCGCACTGGAGCATTGCGCGGTTTTCTCGCTCGGGATCATGCCGTACATCAGCGCTTCAATCATGATGCAGCTGCTCACAGCGGTTGTTCCGCGCCTTAACAAACTGGCGCGCGAGGATGGCGGCCGCCAGAAGATCACCCAGTACACCCGCTATGTTACGCTCGGTCTTTGTATTTTCCAGGGATACCTCCTTGCCGTCTCGATGCAGAATCCGGGTTCGAATCCGTTTCTGCAGGGGATCGAATCGGTTACGGCGCGGCTAGGGCCGCTCGTTGAAAACCCGGGACTCGGTTTCCAGATCGTCGCAACGATTACCCTCAGTGCGGGGACAATGTTCCTGATGTGGATCGGCGATCAGATCACCGACCGAGGAATCGGAAACGGCACATCATTGATCATTACCGTCGGAATCGTTGCATCGTTGCCGGGCGCTCTGGTCCAGGTCTGGAACACGTTCGTTCCGAGCAGTGGCGCACCGAGCCACGTCAGTCCGATGGTGCTGGTTTTGATGATTGCGTTCCTTGTGCTGGTCGTAGCATCGGTCATCGCGCTGACTCAAGGTCAGCGTAAGGTCAGCATCCAGTACGCTAAGCGGGTGGTCGGCAGAAAAGTCTACGGCGGCCAGACCCAATTTCTCCCGTTGAAGGTGAACTCTGTCGGCGTGATGCCGTTGATTTTTGCTCAGGCGATCCTGCTGTTCCCATCAACGATCCTGAGCATGGCGTTCAGGAATCAAGAATGGGCGGTGGTCCTCTCGAATGCTTTGGCCGTGGGCGTCTGGCATTACGTTCTGACCGCGGCGCTGATATTTTTCTTCAGCTATTTCTGGGTCGCAATTCAATTTCAGCCAACCCAAATCGCAGACGATCTTAAGAAATACAACGGCTACATTCCAGGGTATCGACCAGGCAAACCGACGGCAGATTTTCTTGAGTACACGCTCACTCGGCTGACTTTCGCCGGCGCTCTGTTTCTTACGATTATTGCCGTGATCCCGGAAACAATGATCACATGGCTTGGTGTGCCGCGGATGACGGCGCGATTTTTCGGTGGAACAAGCCTTCTGATTATCGTCGGTGTGCTTCTGGATACAATGCGCCAGGTTGAAACGTATCTGATCCAGCGGCACTACGACGGCTTCTTGCGTAAGGGCCGGATACGCGGTCGTTTTGAGCGCGTCGCTGCCGGCGCCGGCAGGGCGGTGAAGGAAAGTGTCCTTTTGTGGATGTGGCTTGCGTTCGCGGTTCTGGCCGTAGCCGGTGTGGCCGTGTCCATTTTCGTGAACCAGAGATAGTTGCGAGGGGTGAAGAGGCGAATTGTTCTTTTGGGACCGCCGGCTTCCGGAAAGGGAACGTTGGCAGAGTTGGTACAGAACCGATTTGCGATTCCGGCGACTTCAACGGGTGCAATCCTGCGGAATAGCATCGGAAGACATGTTCAGGACGCGAAGGAGCCATGCCCGAATTGCGGAGGCAAACTCGAAGAGCGCGACGACGATAACATTGGCGCTCTGGCGTTACGCATGACGGAGTTTCGTGAGAAAACCGTCCCAGTCACAGACTTTTACGCTAGACGAGGTATATTGGCGCGCGTCGACGCAAATCGCTCCGTTGAATCTGGATTTAAAGATGTCAGCGAACTGATCGCCGCATGATTCAGATTAAAACACCGCAGGAAATTGACAGGATGCGCGCCTCGTGCAAGCTGGCGAGCGCGATCCTTGAGGATCTATCCGCTGTGCTCTGCCCCGGTATCAGCACCAAAGACGTCGATCAAAGAGCTGCAAAACTGATGGCAGACGCCGGTTGCCGCAGCGCGTTTCTCGGCTATAGGCGTTTCCCAGGGCACATCTGCATTTCCGTGAACGATGAAGTCGTCCACGGGATCGGTGGGCCGCGCCGGATTCAATACGGTGATATCGTGAAGCTGGACGTCGGTGTTGTGTTGGACGGCTTTGTCGGAGACACCGCGGCGACAATTCCTGTCGGCATCATCAGCGAAGATGCTCAGCGGCTTCTTGCCGTGACTGAGGATGCGCTGGGAAAGGGGATCGAAAAGGTGCGCGAAGGTCGCCGCTTATACGACATGTGCGCGGCGATCCAGGACGAAGTGGAATCCAACGGGTTTAGCGTCGTGCGGGAGTTTGTCGGCCACGGAGTCGGCCGCAACCTTCACGAGGAACCGCAGATCCCGAATTATCGGACCGCAGGGCCAACGGTAAAACTGAAGGCCGGAATGACTCTGGCGATTGAGCCGATGGTCAACATGGGAAGGGCAGCTGTCAAAGTTCTGGATGACGACTGGACTGTCGTCACCGCCGATCATTTGCCCTCTGCGCACTTCGAACACACGGTTTTAGTGACGAAAGGTGAACCAGAGATTCTGACATGGCGCGAAAAGACGTCATCGAAGTTGAAGGCAAGGTAGTCGAGTTACTTCCAAATACGATGTTCAGAGTGGAACTCCCGAATGGACATCGGATTTTGGCGCATATCTCCGGGAAAATGCGATTGCATTTCATTCGGATCTTGCCAGGAGACAAAGTTATGGTAGAGATGTCTCCCTACGACTTGACGAAAGGCCGAATAACCTTCCGGCAAAAGTAAGGTTTTTTTTGATGAGAACGCTCCTGAGAGGGTTTCTTCCCGGGTCGCGTTTTTTTGTCCCGTGAGGGTTAAATCGGATGAAAGTGCGACCTTCGGTAAAGCGGCTCTGTGAGAGCTGCAGAATTATTAAAAGAAAAAATGTCGTCCGTGTGGTTTGTAAGAATCCGCGGCACAAACAGCGACAGGGTTAAGCTCGGATCATTGGATATGCCTCGATTACTTGGAGTGGATATACCTGGGGAAAAGCGGATCGAAGCTTCGTTGCCATACATCTATGGCATCGGGCCGAGGACCGCGAAGAAGATTCTTGAACAAGCCAACATCGATCCCAATGTTCGCGCGAAAAATCTGACACCGGAACAATTGAGTGAAATTGTCCATGCAATCAACGGAAGTGGATTACTGATCGAAGGCGATCTGCGCCGGGATATTCAGAGCAATCTCAAGCGCTTGCAGGCGATTCGTAGCTACCGAGGGATCCGCCATGTCCGCGGGTTGCCAGTTCGCGGACAACGCACTTCAACGAACGCCCGCACCCGCAAGGGGCCTCGCAAGACCGTCGGCGTTCAGCGCAATAAGGACGCAAAGGCGGGTAAAGTTTAATTTAACGAAACGAACGCAATGCCAGACGAATCAACGAACCCCGTGCCCGCTCCCAAAACGGAAGCTCCTCCTGCTGCTCGGGTAACGGACGCGCCGGCGGCCGCAACGGCAGCTCCGGCCGCCGATCCAGCTAAGACGGCTCGGGCACCAAAAGCGAAGGCGAAAAGGGATGCCGGATCCGCGCCTGGCGCGAAAGTGAACCTTTCGCTCGATAGCGGCGAGGCGGACAAGCCAAAAATAGTTAAGGCCAAAGGAAGCAAGAACGTTTTCAGCGGTGTTGCGCACGTGCTCGCGACGTTTAACAACACAATCGTTTCGATTACGGATCCCACCGGGAACGTGATTGGCTGGTCTAGCGCCGGCAAAGTCGGGTTCAAGGGTTCTCGGAAAAGCACGGCGTATGCGGCGCAGTTAGTCGCCCAGGACGCCTGCCGCCAAGCCATGGGACATGGCCTCAAGGAAGTTGAAGTCCTCGTCAAAGGCCCGGGTGCAGGACGCGAATCTGCCGTCCGCGCAATACAGGCGATCGGGCTCGATATCTCAGTGATTCGGGACGTTACACCGGTCCCGCACAACGGATGCCGCCCGCCGAAACAGCGCCGCGTCTGATCAGGCAGAAAGAAGATTAGTTTACCATGGCTCGTTACACTGGCCCTAAATCGAAAATCAGTCGGCGCTTTGGAGTGGCTCTATTCGGTCCGAGCAAGGCGCTGGAGAGAAAGAATTATCCGCCCGGCATGCATGGCCCGAAGGGTTCGCGCCGGAAGCAGTCCGAATACGCAACAGCGCTCGCCGAGAAACAGAAGCTGCGCCATCAATACGGTTTGATGGAACGGCAGTTCCGGCGTTACTTCCAAACGGCTCTCCGTAAACGTGGCGTAA
>CAZMNG010000348.1:0-5245 GCA_964567505.1 uncultured Chthoniobacterales bacterium | reverse complement strand
CGTTCCGCTCAGGAACAAGACAGGAGAAGAAAAGTAGTCGCTCATAAGCCAGACAGCCAGGCTTGCGCCGACCAAGGTGCCCACAAAGCGGTAGAGCGACTTGAGCGCGATGGACCCAGGATAGTAATGAACCATCATCAACGCCAACACCGTGAACACGGACCACTCGGGGTACTGCAGACGAAGAGCCTCAGCGACAAATAGCGCGAGAACACCGGCCAGCCCCGCTTTCAGGCCGTGCAAAATGAACATGTGGTCCAACGACTCAAATTGATGGGCAGGTGCTTGGCTCATAAGAATTGATCAGGCGACGTTCCGAGGTGTTGAATGACTAGCTTGGCTAATTTCTCTGATCACTTTAGCCCTTGCTCCGAAGTCTTGGATTAACTAGGAGGAGAGAGTGCCGAACGTATTGACTCCCGCTACCGGCGATTTGGTTAGTGAAGGGTGGTTTAGCGACCGGGTAGTAAACGCTTCCCGTTGTTGAGAGGATTATCATAGGAAAATTACTCCTTTGCATGGACACCCGGCGCGAGGCCCGTCCTATCGGACCGTGGATTGACTGTTGTTGAAGACCCAAAGCCGGGTATCACTCTGTTCCAAGTGTGGGGAGCACATTGCGTGCCAGTTATTGATTTGAGCGGCAAAGCGTTGAGGGCGAGAGGTTTGTGAAACATATGGATCTTGATCCTGAGGGGCCGAGATTTCAATTGGTCGAATTCTCGTACCAAATTTCGGCCGTTCAGTGCGGTCTTTTTGCCGAATCGCCATCCGGGCGATTCAGATAAAAATGCTGTTCCTACGGACCCGACCGCCCTCACCGATGATTTGATCTGGCAAAAAATCGCACAAGTTTTACCGGCCGCAGTGGCCCAGACTTTTATTGGCATGTGGCCGGGCACCCTCCCATTCCTGGCGACCGCTCAACCGGTCACCCAGGCGAATTCTGTTCCGGCAGGTATCCTGCCCCAAGCAAACCGAAATCCAGCTCGATTATGACCAGTCTGGATCGCCAGAACTTGGGAGGAGCCAACGCAAGCTTGCTAGTGCGGGGAGAAACCCTGCCGGAAGGGGGTCGCGTCTAATCTCTACCGGTGGCATCGGTAACCAAATTGCGACGGTATATTGATCAGGTGATCAGGGGAGATTCCGCTGGATAGTTCGAAAGCTCGAACTCGGTGCGAGTGGAAAGGCTCAAGTGCGAAAACTCGTACCCAGATTTGCTCCCTTGTGTCCTAGGCATACTTGCCTGATGACCAGGCACCAGCAATAAATAACAGAAGATTGGCACGCAACCTGTTTGAGGATTTAGACACCTTCATCGCAACAAGAGAAAATAGTATGAACAGCACACCAAAGCCGGGCGCACTTGTAACGGGTGCTTCCGGTGAAATCGGCCTCGGAATCACGCTGGGTCGGGATCCAGATCCGGAGACAAACATGAGCGACATCACACCTAACAGGCAGATCCGTCTCGAACGGCGCTCGCCATCCTACTGGCGAGTTACGTTCGACCACCCACCTCTGAATATCTTTGGTCCGGCAAACATTCCGCAGTTAAATGAGATTATTACGGCGCTCGAAGCTGACGAGCATGTAAAGGTTGTTGTTTTCGACAGCGCCGTCGAGGGCTTCTTTTTAACGCACTATGACTTCCTCGCAAAGCTCGAAGACTCAGCAAGTTTGCCGCCCGGCCCAACGGGCTTGCAGCCGCTTCCTGATATGCTGGCGCGCCTGAGCCGCGCCCCAGTCGTGTCTATCGTCTCAATCCGCGGGCGCGCGACAGGAGTGGGAAGCGAGCTTGCGCTCGCGAGTGATATGCGTTTTGCGAGCCGGGAAAAAGCTATCTTGTCGCAATGGGAGGTTGGTGCTGGGCTGGTTCCAGGCGGCGGACCGATGGCACGACTACCCCGCCTGATAGGCCGAGGACGTGCCCTGGAAGTGCTGCTTGGGGCAGACGACATAAGAGGCGATCTCGCCGAGCTTTATGGTTACGTCAACCGTGCTTTGCCGGACGCCGAGCTTGACGCTTTTGTCGACGCGCTTGCGGTGCGGATCGCCTCTTTCGACAAACAGGCGATCGCAGAAACGAAGCGCCTGGTCAATGTTGCGAGCCTACCGTCGGACGCGGAAATTGCGCCCGAGTGGGATGCATTTATTGCCTCTGTTGGGCGCCCCGCCAGCCAGGCGAGGATAAAGGCATTGATGCAGCGCGGTTTCCATCAGGCGGGTGATGTTGAAAATCGACTGGGATACCACGTGGGCCAGCTAGGTAGCTGATGCGCCCGGTTGATCATCGTTAGGTGTCAGCAACCTGGTCTAAGGCCGGACCGGCACTCCGCGGCATAGGGATCGTCCTTGTGCTCGTGGTAGTCCTTTATCCTCGGTGATGGATTGTTGCCTAGAGCGGTCCCGGGGAACGGAGGAAGGCGCGTGGTGCCCTGCTCGTGTCGAAAAAATCGAGGACGAAGGACGACGACTATAAGGAAGACTACAGAAGGTGCAATGTAGGGAAGGGGGTAGAGAGCCGCAACTTTCCACGGAAGAAATCCGAGCGGTTTCCAGATTGCTGCGCGGATAACATAATGTCTATTGGCCCTTACTCAATCCTGAAGGGCCGTTCAGATACGAAAATTCAAAGTTGTGTGATCTTTCGTACCTCATCAGAAATTCTCGATTGCGTGCAACTTGCTCGGCGGCAACCATCACATAATCAAGTGGCTCGGTTTGTGCTCAATCTTTGCCTATGAAGAAGCAAACCCTCCGAACGAGCGACGAATGCATTCAAGAGGTCATCTTAGTCGAAGGCAGAGATCCTCAGGAACCGAAGAAAGCAAACTCGCCAATCTCATTCGAGGAACGGCCGGGCAAAGACGTCCGGGAAACTGTGCCTTTGGCACGGAGCATCGTGCACGTCTCGCTCTGGACGTTAGTTGTCCTTATGCCCGCCATGCTCCTGTTGCTAGGCGACATACCTCTGTTTTTGCAAATGATCGCCGGCACGGTCGGCGCCATGTTTTGGCTGCTGGTCATTATCCCGGATGACCGGCTTATTAGACTAAGGGATTCTCCCTTTTTGACTGGGCCCTTTTCATGCTGGAAAAGAGAATCGGGACAGGACGAGAAGCTCTTCGTTAGAACCTCACCGGTTATATCTTCATTCGGGCAGGTGAGCAAGCAAGCTGCAACTGCGGCTCTGGATCCGTATCGATCCACGGTTCCACGACCGTAGAATCAAATTGGATAACGGCCGCGCCGGTGAAGAGATCTTACCTCGGCGATTCGGTCTCCGGCGAGCCCGCGCGTCGCGAGTTAGCTGGAACCTTCGTGGGCGGCCAGTCCCTTAGAGTTCCTGGAAATTCTTGGTCAGAAAGCTCCCTTGATCGAGGATTCCCAGCGGCGAGCTTCTATCCGATTTTCCTTTGCGGTTGGGGTTTCAACAACAGATCAATGAAACGGAATCCTCAGTCCGACGGGTCGTCACCGAGATCGTTGAGTTCGCATTTTCATGACCGCTTGTAGCTGCCCAATTTGGTACGAAAATTCGACCGATTGAAATCTCGGCCCTTCATGATCAAAATTGGGATGTTCTGCAACTCCTTCGTTCTCAAGGAATTGCGAATAATAGCGATTGCTGGCACACAACGTGCCTTCAAGATTCGGGACGAACCTACACCGGCTTCTTCAATAACAATCGATCCCTTTTTCCTTACAATGAAAATAAAGGTGAGACTCGCACGTTGGCTTTCCCTCCGGATCCAAGAACAGACTCGTAAAGAACGCCGGGCTCTGCGGGATTATTCTCGCCAGGAACTTGGAAGAATACGTCAAGCGGAAATACGGTCCAGGGGCCTGCGCCTCTACTCGGCTTGGTCACGGCGCAGTGTGTCAAAGTTCGCGAGTCCCATCGTTTCGGAATGGCCCACCCCATTCGAACACGCCGCCTGAAAATTTTATGCGGGCCCGAATGGATCAAAGAATGGAACAAGCACAGCAAAGTGCGACGTTAATAAATTGTGAAGCTGATAAGGCTTCACAGACTAACAGTCGACACTTGGTTACGTCTAAGATCATCAGTACGATTGGCAAATCAATGCTGAGATTGAAAAAGCTCCTATGGTTCAGCGGGATTGCTTTCCCAAGGCCGATTCCCATAGACCTCCCCGAGCCGGAAGATGTTCAGGATTTCCCTTCGATCCTCCCAGCAATGCACGAGAAGATCACATCTTATGCGGACTTACAAAAATTGATTCACCACGCGCTTCGCATGCAGCATCCCGACTGGATCGGTGTAAACGGTGAATCCGAAATGTGTGAATTCTACGAGACTCGGTTCGCGAAGTTGCTCGCTGGGAAAACAACCAGAGGATGTGTCGTCGATGCCGTGCTTTATCTCCAACCCGCCAGCTCTGTGACTGGTGAAAACCTGCGAGTGGACGGAGGCGTTCATGCTGGACGAGAATAACGCCGCGCGCACTAAGCCCGGATCGCGTTTGCGCGAACTTGGTCTGGTTCTCCCGAAGCCACCATCCCCTTTGGGAGCTTACGTCGAAGCGTCTGAGGTTGGATCGCTGCTCTTTATAAGCGGCACATTGCCCCTCGTTGATCGCAAACTGGCGATCTCCGGGCGCCTCGGCGCGAACCTTTCGGTCGATCAAGGCCGCGAGGCCGCTCGGTTGGCTGTATTAAATGCCTTCGCAGCGGCCCAAGAACACGTCGGCGATTTGGACAGGCTCAAAAAGCTGGTGAAACTTTCCGTCCTCCTGTTAACGACGGAGGAATTTGTCGAGCACGCCGCCGTCGCCGATGGCGCCTCGAACCTCTTTGTCCAACTTTTCGGTGCCCAGGCGGGGCACGTCCGCGTCGTGTACGGCGTGCACAGCGCGCGCATCGGCACACCGGTCATGGTCGAGACGGTCTTTGAGATCGAATTGCCTCAGCGTGAGGCGCAAGAGGAAATTCATGAGGAAATGGACTGAAACCGAAATCGCCCGCCGGCTAAACTATAAGGAATTGGGTCTTGCCCTCAATGACCCCTCTCAAGACATCGCGGGACCGGCGTGAGCTGTATTCCGTACTCAGCAACCAAGACTAACGCTTGTCTGTTCAACAAAAGAAGCCACTAGACCTGGAGAACCTATGCATACCTATCACGCCTACGCCGCTCCCTCGGCCAAAGCCCCGTTAGAACACTTCACTTTTGATCCCGGTCCACTCGGACCCGAAGAAGTTGAAATCGAGGTCA
>CAZMNG010000347.1:2285-5248 GCA_964567505.1 uncultured Chthoniobacterales bacterium | reverse complement strand
CACGCAGAGCTCCGACATCCGTCGGAGTTGCTCCGACATCCGTCGGAGTGAATGCCGATCCGTCGGCCGTCGGATCGCCCAGGCAAGCGGAGCTGGTCGCGAATCGGGAAGGTAAAGGACCGTGATTTACGGTGTGATCACTTTCAGCGCTTTCGGCAGCACTTCGAACCGGACCGGCGTTGTTCCAATCGGATGGCCGTCCACGTGAACCGATAAGCGTTTCCCGGACCAGATTTCAACCCTTTGAACGGCGAACATTTCCATCTTTGGATGATAGCGCCGATGGCCTCCGCTGATTGCCCAGAAGTGACGTAGCAGTTCGAGCTTGCTGAAATCTCGATAAACAGCAATCGAAAAAAGTCCATCATCCAAAACCGCTCCCGGGCAGACATTGAAGTTTCCCCCGTAGTAAGGCCCATTTCCCACTACCAGGAACGAACACCGCAGCCGCAGTCTGTTCTTCAGACCGAGAAAACGTCGGAGCCGCCACTTGACGGAGGCGGCTCCGCCCGAGGAGTGCTTGTACGCAGCGGCCACAGGGCGGTCGAACCGAAGTTCGACCGGAGCCTGCCGGTGCAGAAGTGCGAGCCGCAGTGCACGCCCGATTCCGCGAAACCGGCCGCCTTTCACTTCTTCCACGATCGGGAAGAGCTCGGCGTCAACACCGACTCCTGCACCTTCAAAAAATGCGTGATGATGATCTGCGATCCCGACATCGATCCGTCGAGTCAAGCCAGCCTCGATCAAGTCACAAACAGCATCGGGATTCGCCGGAAGTTTCAGGCTCAGCGCCAGGTTATTGAACGTTCCCAGCGGGATAATTGCAAGCGTTATATCGGTCTGGACAAGAGCTCCGGCGACGTCCCGGACTGTTCCATCCCCACCGGCTACAACGACGAGGTCAAAATCTTGCGTGGCGATCTCAGCCGCGCGTGCCGCCAGGTTCAGCTCCGGCTCCACCGTGACCTCTAAGATCGAATCGCCGATCGCCTCGAGACGTTCGAGTACCCGTCGGTGCGACTCCGGGTTGATCGAACCGCTCGCAGGATTCTGAAATAATACGATCCTCCTGTACCGAACCGCGGCCATTCGAACTCCTTTGCAGGCGGCCGGCGATTTCGCCCATCCCGTCCCAACGAAGCCGCCGCTACAATCGTCGCCCGTGGATCTGCGCCTCGTAGCTATTGACGATCACGTCGAGAACCCGTTGGCCGGTAATCCAGTGATCGGTCGCATAATCAACATTTCCGTTCGGACTGATAATGGCGATCCCAAAATCCCCAACCTGATACGCGTCGGCGGTAGAGCCTGGATCCGGAAGAATCACAAATGGGATATCCGTCCGCGTCACAGGGCCGGTTTCCCGGGTGAATGCGACAAAAAATAGCGTGTACCGCGACGCCAATTGCCGCGAGCGCCGATTGAGTTCCTTGACCTGCTTGATAAAGACTTTCTGGGTCGGATTCTCGGCAAAAATGAGCACCACCGGGTGCCCTCGCAGATCGCGCAGGCTGCGCACTTTTCCATTAATCCCGCTCCAGAGAAAATTCGGAGCCGGTCTGGGAACTGCAGGAGAGACCGGCTCAGTCCCCGGCTTTGCTTTCGTAGATTCCCCATCGGCCGCAAGTGAAATCAAACAACAAACGACGGAAACAAAACAGGTCCAAACGCGACTCATACTCTCATAATGTCGACTTCTTTCGATTCAGTGTGCGAATCGACGTCTTTCACATATTTATCGGTCAACTTTTGGATCTCCTGCTCCAGATTGTGACGCTCATCTTTTGTGATTTCGCCTTCCTTTTCGATCTTCTTGATTTCGTCGATCCCAGCTCGACGACTGCTCCGGATCCGGACACGGGCTTCTTCAGCCATCTGGCGCACGGTCTTGACCAGTTCCTTTCGCCGCTCTTCCGAAAGCTCCGGAATCGGCAGTCGAATCAACTTGCCATCCACGGCCGGCGTGATCCCGATTTTCGATTCTTTCAGCGCCCGCTCAATATCTTTCGTCACGGAAGCATCAAAAGGCTGGATAAGCAGCAACCGCGGTTCCGGCGTCGAGATCAGAGCCAGTTGCTTCAATTTCATCGACGTGCTGTACGCCTCTACATCAATATTTTCGACGAGTGCCGGCGACGCCTTTCCGGTCCGCACTGCGGCAAATTCATGGATCATATACTCTACGCCCTTCTCCATCGCCTCTTCTGCCTCGAGTAAAATCTCGTCACCTGTCATAAAAACTTTCTGTTCACCGATTAGTCAGGCCGCCAACTTACACTAATCGCCGAACGCTTGTTTCACTCCGCCGTCACTAGCGTACCAACCTTCTCCCCGCAAACGACCTTTTTAATATTTTGCGGTACGGACATATCGAAAACGACAATCGGCACCTTATTGTCCATGCAGAGACTAAACGCAGTTGAATCCATGATCTTGAGCCGCTTCACCAGGGCCTCGGCATACGTGACCGTATCATACCGCGACGCATTCGGGTTCGTCTTCGGATCGCTGTCATAAATCCCATCGACCTTCGTCGCTTTTAAAATAACCTCGGCCCGGATCTCACTCGCTCGCAATGCGGCTGTCGTGTCGGTCGAGAAAAACGGATTGCCTGTGCCCGCACCGAAAATGACCACCCGCCCGAGTTCAAGATGCCGAATCGCACGCCGCAAAATAAATGGTTCGGCGACATTCGCCATTTCAATCGCCGTTTGGAGACGGGTGACAACCCCGATCTGTTCTAACGCACTTTGAAGGGCCATCCCGTTTATCACAGTGGCCAGCATCCCCATGTAATCGGCTGTTGTGCGATCCATTCCACGATGACTGGCGGCGAGTCCTCTCCAGATGTTTCCGCCGCCTATCACCACTGCGATTTCGACGCCGAGACCGAGGACCTGCAGGATCTGCTTGGCAATATCTGTGACAATGACCGGAGAGATCGCTTCATGGCTCCCAGGTTC
>CAZMNG010000347.1:0-2275 GCA_964567505.1 uncultured Chthoniobacterales bacterium | reverse complement strand
GTTCGCGCAGCGCTTCGCCGCTCAGCTTCAGCACGATCCGTCGATATTTGGGCTGCCCGCCTCCCGATTCAAGATTGGACATGAAAAATTCACTAGGCCTTAGGCGAGACGCTCTCGGAAGTCAAGCCGATCATCTCCCGAAACTGCCCCTCATCGACGATCGTGACCCCAAGGGTCCGAGCCTTTTCAAGTTTGCTCCCAGCCTCTTTTCCTGCGAGCAGGTAACTTGTCTTTTTGCTGATGCTGGACGCAACGCGACCGCCGTTTTTGCGGATTGATTCTTCGAACGCCTCACGCGGTTCGCTCAATATTCCCGTGATAACCCACACCGTTCCGTGCAGCGCGGAGCTTTCGGCCTTTTTTGGGTCTGCTTCTCCAAAATTCAATCCGTGTTTCTTGAGTGCCCTGATCAGTTCAATGTTATCGCTGTTTGCAAACCAATCACGAATGCTTTGGGCCATCACTTCCCCCGTGTTTGGCGCACGGATCAGTTCTTCCAGTGACGCCCCCTGCAGGGCTTCCATCGTACGAAAATGGTCCGCCAGTTCCCGTGCCGCAGTCGCGCCGACATGCAATATCCCGAGCCCGAAAATGAGCCTCCAGAGCGGTCGACTTTTGCTCGCCTTGATTCCCTCCAGCAGGTTCGAAATGCTCTTCTGCCCCATTCGATCCAGCCGGCTCAGCTTCTCCTCATTGAGCTCGTAGATATCGTCTACTCGCTTCACAAGCCCCTTGTCGACGAGTTGCTCAACCATCATGATTCCGAGTCCGTCGATATCGAGCGCACCGCGATGTGCGAAATGCTCCAGCCTCCGCTTCACCTGCTCCGGGCATTCGACATTCACACAACGAATATCCACCTGGCCCGGGACACGAACGACCGGTTCACCACAGCTCGGACATTTCACCGGCATATGGAACGGTTGCTCATTTCCCGTTCTTCGGTCTTTCAAAACTTCGACAACGGCCGGAATGATCTCGCCCGCTTTTTCGATCAGGACCACGTCTCCTTCGCGAACATCCTTGCGCTGGATTTCATCACCGTTGTGAAGGGTTGCTCTCGAAACGGTTGTTCCACTCACGAATACCGGATCAAGATTGGCAACCGGCGTCAACTTCCCGGAGCGCCCCACATAGACTTCGATCGATCGCACCCGGGTTTCGGCCCGCTCCGCCTGATACTTGAATGCCATCGCCCAGCGCGGAGCCTTGGATGTGTACCCTAGTCTCTCTCGGAAGGCGTACCGGTCAATTTTGATAACGGCTCCATCGATCTCAAATTCGAAATCGTGTCGCATCCGGCCCAGTTCCTCGATCGCAGAGATGACCTCCTCCACCGACCGCGCCGTCCAGATCTTGTCATGGGTCGGTAACCCCCACTTCTTCAGAAGTTCCAGCGACCGATGATGCGTCGCGACCTTTTCACCGGTCAATGCTCCGAACCCGTAAAAAATCGCACTTAACCTCCTCTTTGCGACAAGGGCAGGGTCGAGCTGCTTTAAACTTCCAGCCGCAGTATTCCGCGGATTCGCAAAAAGTGGCTCGCCGGCTTGCTCGCGTTCCACATTCAGCGCGGCAAAAACCTTCTTCGGAAGAAACACTTCCCCACGCACCTCGACCACGTCCGGCGCGTGACCCCTCAAGCGCAACGGCACCGCCCGGATCGTCCGGATGTTCTGGGTAACGTCGTCGCCGACAACTCCATTCCCCCTCGTCGCTGCATACTCCAGAACTCCCTTCCGATAGAGAATCGAAAGCGCTACCCCATCAACCTTCGGCTCAATGACCGTGTCGATCACTTCACCAGGCAGCAACCGCTCCATACGCTGAAAAAAATCTGCCACCTCCGCCTCAGAGTAAGTGTTATCCAGGCTCAGCATCGGGGTCAGATGCGTCACCTGGGCAAAACTTGCGAGCGGCGTCTCATTGACGCGCTGCGTCGGCGAATCCGGTGTCACAAGCGCAGGAAATTCTTGCTCAAGCGTGCGGAGCTCACGGTAGAGACCGTCGTATTCCTGATCGCTGATGGTCGGCGCCGCCTCGACGTAATAGCGCCGGTCGTGCTCGGCGATTTCAGCACGGAGTCGTTCAACCCGGCGCCTGGCTTCTTCGATTTTTTCCATGGATTCCACTGTGATTCGCGTCAAGCAAAAAATACCGCTGGACCGGCCAGGAGGCGAGGCCAATGAATCGGTTTGTCGTCGTAGTTTCGCATGTGCGAAGTCAATACCTGCCTCAACCAACTCCGGGAACAAAGTATTACTGGATAAAAACA
>CAZMNG010000346.1:0-5263 GCA_964567505.1 uncultured Chthoniobacterales bacterium | reverse complement strand
AATTCTGCGGAAAGGTAGGCAACTAAACGCGGTTTGTTCTCGCTGTACTTTTCGATCGTATTAACGCTGGACTGGAATACGCGGTCGCGCACCGTGATCGCTAACGCCGTATATAAGTCGGTTTTAGTTGCGATGGCAGGTATACGGTTCGTCGCGAAAAATAAGTTGTCGAGGAACGACTGTTTGATATCCTCGGCGCTCGAGGAACGACTGTTTGATATCCTCGGCGCTTAGCCCAGTGCGGAAACCCCGAGGACCTGAAGGACCAGTCGATTTTCGTTGATTGTCGCTCATAGGAGGAAAAACCAAGGTTTGTGGTCGTGACTTTGACTTGGTGTCCTTTCTTGCCGACGGCTAATATCAGCATCGGCTCGCAACAAGCTTACGACGAACGGCTACGCCGAAGCAATGGCACCAAAGTGCAACATGACGGCCTCGGGATTGGCGATACAGATTGGATTCGAGGAAGCCGGTAAGCACAGCGGTGAGTTTGCCGAGGAATGGGGCCAACTGTTCAATCTTTCGGCAGTACCCGTGGACCGCATTTGGAGAGAAGGACCAGACGCGGTGAGCGGCCCTTCAGATCCGCTCCAGAGGCGCGGCCTTCCGGCGAGGGTCGATTTCCAAAAAGCCGCGCGGCGCTGCAATTCTGCCTGCTGCCAAAAGCTGTGTTCGGCTACCCCCCACCCGGTGTAAGTGAGAGGCAAGTCTGGAAGCCGCTCGTCCGGGGAAAAGATTCCTAGCACGTAGGCGGCGCAGAGGTCTCGGACGAATACACCTAATGACCACCCATCTGCGATGGCATGATGAATTGCGAATACCATCACATGGTCGTCCGGGCCGCGCTGTAGAACCTCGGCTCGGTAAAGTGGCCCTCGCACCAGATCGAGGGGCTTGCTGAAAATCTCTGTGGCTATTTCTTCAACAGCTTCGTCTCGGGTCTGCCTGTTTGCCAGTGTCCGGTACCGCAAGCTGAGCTCTGCGTTTCGCCGGATCATTTGAACCGGTCGCTCTTTACCGGGCAGGAAGGAGAGCCGCAATACTTCTTGCCGTTCTACCACGCGGCGGAGGGCAGCGTCACATACCTCGGGTGTCAAGGCACCCCTGACCCGAATCAAACAGCAGATGTGGTTTGCTACGTCGCCAACCGGCACCGGCGAGGCTTCCCATAACTCTCGTTGGGGAAAAGTCAGAGGCTGGAGGGCTACATTTCCGCTGGCCAGCCATTCTTTGAGGGCTAATCGTCTTCCCGGGAGCCCAGGTTCAGTATCGAAAAACCGCTCGATATTCCAGCGGTCGGCCGGTAGGTCCGTTATCGCTTCGCGGCCTTCTAAGAGCAATTTCCAAAAGGATTCAGTGTCATTTATGCCACCAGGGAAGCAGCAGCCAATACCAACGATTGCGATTCGATCCTTGGGCATAGTGGTGAACCGTCCTAATGCAGACGGAAAGATTAGCAGGGTACAAATTTCGATCCTGACTAGTCAATGACGTGGTATAACGCTGATTAGCATGTGTGGCATCGCAGGCATCGTTGATCTGTGCGGACATTTAGTCGCGGTGGTCGCGACTCAATTCTCGCATCACCTGTTTATAAATTTGGGTGCGGCTACGCCGCGTTAGGAGCGATGCAGGCTAGGCTAGCGAAAGCCTTTTGCAGAAAGGCCGTCCTCTCGTGCTCCTGCTCGACCTCGACATCTGGAGTAATGAAGTGTAGAGAGTTGCATCCTTTAGCGGGTTCAAGGAACCTGTGGATCGTTTCTGTGCTTCCGTGGTAAATAACAGCTCCAGATGAAAAAGCGGTGGTTTCCACTGGCCCAATCACTTCTGGTTGGCCTGTGGTTAGCAATTTTGTTCGGCGGCTGCGCAACGTCACAAAAACGTTCGGCTGCCGGGACGCACCATCACTCCTTTATCGATTACTGGCCACCCCCCAAAAACAATCGGCAGCTCTGCCTGGCGGTCAAAGACAATATCGACATCAAAGGGGTTGTAACCAGTGCCGGCTCCGAATACGTGGATAGGACCAGTCCCCCGGCCGCACATGACGCGGAATGCCTGGCTATCGCGCGGCAGCGGAATGTTCGGATCATAGGAAAAACGAATCTCAGTGAGTTTGCCGTGGCGCCCTCCGGACTGAACGATTACTTCGGTACACCCATAAACCCTTACGATAAACCGTGGCATCACGTTATTCCCGGAGGTTCGTCGAGCGGTTCGGCAGTGGCGGTTGCGAACGGTATTGCGGATGTCGCTTTCGGCACTGACACGGCCGGTTCTGTTCGCGTTCCGGCGGCTTGTTGCGGCATCGTCGGCCTGAAAACAACCTTCGGGCTTGTCTCCCTAAAAGGAGTAGTTCCCATCGAGCCAAAACATCTCGATACCGTCGGCCCTATGGGCAGAGATATAGCCCACGTCGTGTTGGGTATGGATCTTCTGGAAAAAGGATTTGCCTCCCGGTACAAAACGGCTGTCAAGGCTAAACCTACGGGCCGCCAGATCAAGATTGGAAGGCTGTACTTGAGTGGTACAGATCCACAACTCGACCAGGCGATCGATAACGCCCTGGCACAGGCCGGGTTTCAAGTTGTCCCGCTGGATAAAGAATTCGAGTTGAAGTGGGATCAAGCCAAGAAGGACGGAAATGTTCTAGCGGCGGCCGGGGCATGGATGAGCGAGCGACAATACAGATCTAAATGGGGAGTTCGAGCCAGGACCAAAGCTGCGATCCTTTTGGGGAGGCTGGTCTACCCATTCAAGTATCGAGCGGGACTGCGGAGACTAGCCGAATGGCAGCATACTCTGCATCGCGTCTTTGAACGGGTCGATTTAATTGCCGTGCCAACCCTTCAGGTAGTGCCGCCCAGGATCCCGGCGATTGGCAAGATCGCCCTGCTAGAAACGCGAGTGTTAAATTTACAGAACACCGTGGCGGTCAATTTTGCGGGGAACCCGGCGCTGGCTGTACCGGTTCCGGTGAAGCACGAGCATTTTCCTGTGACCAGCCTGCAACTGGTGGGACCACGATTCAGCGAGGCGGAGCTCTTGAATGCAGGTCGTTTAATCGAGGCGCAAACAAGCGGGCCTGTTAATTGGCTTTCTCAGGTCGCCACACGATTCGCAAAAGCTCATCCAGATTCGCGCTTTCGCCAGACACGACGGAGCGTCCAGCTTCCCGAGTCACCAGCTATTTTCAACGTGCCACTCAAGAGCAACGTCCTTCCCTGACTATCGGACAATGTCGCATGGTTGATTGGTAAACGTCTATGTGCGTGGCGCCAGCTGGCGGGGATGCGTCATGTTTTCAGGTTTGAGGATGTCGTCCAGCTGCGTTTGGGTGAGCAGATTTTTCTCGAGCACAAGTTCGTAGACACTTCGGTTGGTAACGAGGGCTTCCTTGGCGATTGCGGCGCTCTTTTCGTACCCAAGCACCGGATTAAGCGCAGTCACCAGGCCGATCGAGTTCTGAACGTAGGCGAGGCAGCGCTCGCGGTCGGCCCGTATCCCGGAGATGCACCGAGCGTTGAGAACGATTGCGGCATTGCGCAGTAGTGTGAGGCCGAACAGCAAATTGAATGCGATGATCGGTTCGGCCATGTTCAACTCAAGTTCGCTGGCTTCGCAGGCCATCGAGATCGTAGCGTCTCCGCCGATGATCTGGAAGCAGACCTGGTTAACGACTTCGGGAATCACCGGATTCACTTTCCCGGGCATGATAGAGGAACCGGGCTGCATCGGAGGCAGGTGGAGTTCGTAAAGTCCGCAACGTGGCCCAGACGAGAGCCAACGCAAATCGTTACAGATTTTGGATAGTTGAACCGCGGCAGTTTTAATTACGCTGCTAATCAATGCGAACTCACCGGAATCCTGCGTCGCCTCAACGAGATCCGCCGCCAGCGTTACGGGTAAGCCGCTGATTTCTGCGAGGCGTCGCGTGCATAGCTCGGCGTAGCCCGGAGGGCTGTTGATGCCGGTACCGATGGCTGTGGCTCCCATATTCACTTTGAGCAGCTCATCGCTCGCCTGTTCCAGGTGGCGGACGCCATCGCCGATCATCATCGCGTAGGCGCCAAACTCCTGTCCAAGCGTCATCGGCACCGCATCTTGATTTTCAGTGCGGCCCATTTTAAGAACACTGGCAAATTCGGCGGCCTTAGCCTCGAGACCGGTCCGGAGTTCTCGCAGAGCAGAGACGGTATCGCGGAGAGTGAGCACGACACCGAGTTTCACCGCCGTCGGATAGACGTCATTGGTGGACTGCGAGCAATTAACATGGTCGTTGGGGTGCAGATACTGATATTCGCCTTTGCGATGGCCGAGCAGTTCGAGTGCACGGTTAGCGATAACTTCGTTGGCATTCATGTTCGTCGAAGTGCCGGCCCCGCCTTGGATCATGTCCACCGTAAAGTGCTCGTGCAGCCCGCCGGCAATGATTTCGTCGCAAGCTGCTGTGATGGCTTTCGCCCGTCCCGGATCGAGCACGCCGAGTTCGGAGTTCGCGGCTGCCGCTGCTTTCTTCACGAAAGCCAGGGCGCGGACAAAGTGCTGGAAGTGTCTCAACGCTATTCCGGAGAGCGGGAAGTTTTCCATTCCTCGCAACGTTTGGACACCATAGTAGGCGGTATCGGGCAACTCCCGCTCGCCTAAAAGATCGTGCTCCCTGCGCCATGTCGCGATGATCGGCGCGGGACCGCCACCGAGTTGCTCACCGGCCGCGCGCAGCCGCGCGCTGAGACGTCGTGCGACGTGGCCAACCATGCGGTAAAAGAGTTCCGGTTTCGTAGCGCGGACTTCGTCGAAAACGGCCCTGGGAATTTGCCAAACACGCGCAGGCGTGAGCGCGACTGCAGAGCCGGAATGTGGCAGGTCGTCCAGCATGACACCTTCGCTGAAACCGGTGCCGGGCTGCAGCGTCGCAAGCCGGACAGAACTCCCGTGCAGACCGCGGACGATTTCGATTTCGCCTTCCTCGACAATGCCCATCCAGAGGCGCGGAGTGGATTCGTGACAAAGGTAATCCCCGGCTTTGTAGGAATGCGAGGAGCCCCTTGCGATGATCGCGGCGAGATCGCCAGCGGAGACGCCAACGGTCTGAGCGAGGGCGTCGATGCGTTCAGGATTAAGAGTAATATTCACGGTAGGGGATGGGGTCAGTGAGGTGTTTCAATTCCGATCATGCTTCCGAGCAACAGACCGATAGCGATCGCGATAATGGTGCTGACGAGACCAGGAACGAGAAAGGAATGGTTGATCACGTATTTGC
>CAZMNG010000345.1:3034-5277 GCA_964567505.1 uncultured Chthoniobacterales bacterium | reverse complement strand
CGGACCAGTAAAGAAACTCGTGCCGCGGCCAATCACCCTGACCTTGCAGGGCTGGCATAAGATTGTAGCCGTCAAGATGAACTTTATAAGTCATGTCGCCGATTTCCTTGCCCTTTAATAAATCGTCCTTGACCGTGGTGTCTCCCGCGGCCGCAAGGAGTGTCGGCACCATGTCCTCATGTGCGCCGATGTTATTGACGATGGTTCCCGGTTTGATGACACCAGGCCAGCGAATAAGACAAGGGACGCGAAAACTGCCCTCCCACTGGGTGTTCTTCTCGCTGCGGAAAATCGTCGTGCCTCCATCCGGCCAACTCAGGGCTTCCGCGCCATTGTCGGAAGAATACATGACTATGGTATTGTCCTCGATGCCCAATTCCTTGAGTTTGTCGAGCAACTCGCCGACCGCGGCGTCATGCTCGACCATACCGTCAGCATAAGTGCCGAGACCGGTCTTGCCGACCGATTCCGGTTTCAGGTGCGTCCAGACATGCATGCGGGTGGAGTTCCACCAGATGAAGAACGGCTTGCCGTCCTTCTGCGCCTTATCCATGAATTTAAGCGCGGCTTCGGGAAACCCGTGGGCAGCATATCGTTGCGGTCGCCGAGATGGTTCTTTCCAAACTGGCCGCATTCATAGCCGTAAGGCTTGAGCAACTCGGCAAGCGTCGGGTCTTCCTTCTTGAGCCCCTCGGGCGAGCCTGGCAGGCCGACTTTGGTAAGTCCGGTGCGGATGGGCGATTGGCCGGTAATGAATGCGGCGCGGCCGGCAGTGCAACTTTGCTGGCCATACCAATTCGTGAAGAGCGCCCCTTCCTTTCCGATGCGGTCAATGTCGGGCGTCTTGTAGCCCATCATGCCCATATTGTAGTGTGGTTTGAAAATGAGCGATGTTATCGGTTCGAGCCGTTTATGTTCTCAGAGCTATGAAGGAACATTTCAAACTCATCAGATCTCCGAATCTCGTTATTGCCATCGTCGTTGCATGTGCACTCGCGGGCTGCGCAACGTATTCGAAGGTGAGCGAAAGGCGCCCTCGCTTTCGCCCGATCGCTAGCGCCGTCGGCGGACTGGCGAATGCACAGGCGGCGATCGCAAAAGCACTCCGACTTGATCGAAGGAACCCGCTCGCGGCGCTTGGTGAATACATGGGCGCGGCAGAGACAGCCTTGCGCCAATTCGAGCGCGACCCGCGCGACGAGAATGCGCGCAACGACTACAACTTCGCCGTCGCGCGCATCATCGCCACAATCGGCGACGCAAAGCTCGATCCGTGGACGCAGCCGCTACGCGTGCCGGCGAGCGGCGGCGATTTTGTGCTCACGCACAAGCCCGACCCGCGCCCGCAATGGAATCCCGCACTTTACACTTTTACGCCGGCGGATCAGTTCGACGTCCACGGCACCTACGTGACTGAACGCACCACGCGCGCCGGCCTCGGCGCACCGGTCGTTGCGGTCGGACGTGAAGTAAACAACGATGCCCGGGTCACCTTCTCCTTGCCGCGCGTCTACTACGGCGTCACCGCCATCGCGCGCTTCGATGGCCGTCGTTGCGTACTTTCCTTTGAGGATCCGCTGGCGGTGGAAACCATCCAGATGGACGGGCATAGTTATGCACTAGCGGCGGATTTCACCGTGCCGCTCGCCGTACTGCTTGCGAGCACCAACCCCAAAAAACTCGAACTTTCGCGTTTGCTCAACCCAGCCAAATACGCAGAAACCGCACGCATCTCACGCCTTCAGCCCTACGACCCGAACAAGGCTGTCGTGCTCGTCATCCATGGGCTGATGGATTCGCCGGCGACGTGGACGCCGATGCTCAATAGCCTGCGCGGCGACGCAGACATCCGGCGCAATTACCAGTTCTGGTTTTACAGCTACCCGAGCGGCTATGCGTATCCCTATTCCGCTTCGATCCTGCGGCATGAACTTGATGCCGCCGAGAAACGGTTCCCGCTCCGCAAGCCGATGGTTGTCATCGGCCACAGCATGGGCGGCTGCATTAGCCGACTTCTCATCACCGACACCGGGAACAAGCTCTGGATGGAGCTATTCAACAGGCCTCCGGAACAGACGTCACTTTCTCCTGGCGCCAGGGAGATCCTTACAGACGCGCTCATCTTCCGGCACCGCCCAGAAATCGGGCGCGTAATCTTCATTTCCGCGCCATTGCGTGGTAGCGACCTCGCGAGTAACTGGATTGGCCGGATTGGATCGAGCCTTGTGAAATCGCCTTCTACG
>CAZMNG010000345.1:0-3024 GCA_964567505.1 uncultured Chthoniobacterales bacterium | reverse complement strand
ATTCCATCATTAAAATCACCACCTTTCACTCGGGCGATCTGAAGCTCAAGCGCATCCCTAATAGTGTGGATACCCTCGCTCCAAACAACCGCTTTGTGAAAGCGATCAACACGATTCCGATCACGCCTGGCATTCCATATCACACCATTATGGGGGACCGCGGCAAAGGCGACGCGCCAAATTCCAGCGACGGTGTCGTGCCGTACTGGAGTTCGCACATGGAAGGCGCGCAGTCCGAGCTAATCGTGCCGTCCGGCCACCCTGCACATCAGAACCCTCAGGCTATCGAGGAAGTCCGCCGCATTCTCAAGCTCAATGCAAGTTCAAGCCATCGCTCACATGCTCCTCAGACTCAAGCGCCCTCTGATCTGTCAGGCGGCCCACCCAGCCCATATTAGAATTCGACAAATGAAGGAAAGCACCGGATGGAGTCATCCGTCGCCTACCGGAGATAACAAAATCTCGCTTTGAAAGATACACCTACGAAAGCCGCTTGGATTACCCAGATTCCCCCAGGAAGAGCTTTAAGTCCTGGGCGTCGCGCAGCCGGCGCTGGATCTCGTCTTGAGTCCAAGTCTCCCAGATGTAGCGGCCTTCGCGCCGAGCATTTTTTCCAGAGCGAAGACGCTATCGAATTGCTGGCGCAGCTCCTGGAGGCTTTGGAGATGGGCCTGGACGAATCGAGTGACGTTATCAGGGATCGCGTTCATGGTTTTTAGAAGAGGCCTGCCTGCCTGAAGGACAAGAAGGGTTGGTCGGTGCTGGCGGTGGCGGCGCCGATAATGATGTGATCGACGAAGTGGATCTTCAACATGGCAGCGGCGGTCTGGATGGTCCGAGTGGAGTCGTGATCGGCCAGGCTAGGGTTGGATTACCACTTGGGTGGTTGTGAGCCAGGACAAAGGCGTAGGCGTTTGCGGCGACGGCAGGGCGTAGGACCTCGCGTGGATGAACGATCGACTCCGTAAGAGTGCCGAGGCTGACGAGGTTCCAGCCGATGACGGCGTAGCGGACATTGAGCAGGATGCTTGTGACGCATTCCTGATCTGGGGTGAACCATGCGGAGGTTGCGACGTGCTCTTGCCAGAAGGCGTAGGCCTGTTCCGGGGTTTCCAGTGTTGGAGCTGGGGTATGAGGCTGGAGCGTCGTTGACCCGGAGCACGCGGATCTGGCAGGAACCGAAATCGAGGCTGCGGTAGGAACGGTTAGCTTGGTTCGTATCCTATAGGACTGGATCTCAGCAATTCCCAGACGCACAGCATGCAGGCGCACACGGAAACCGTTGAAATTGAAATAGTGGACGGCGCTCTAAAGATAGTCTCAGAACACTGGTGACCAAGATACTTTCTTGTGCTTAGCCATTTAACGAGTAGTCTGATCCACTAAGGCGACTTTACAGCGCCGACTTAACCTTAAGGTACGCACATCCAGTAATTTTGATAAGACTAGTACTCGGAGGCCGGTGTAGGGGCAAGGCGCATCGAGGGGTTTGCCTAGGATTTAGGAGCCAGCTAATTTTCTGAGTACGCCGAAGCATGAGTATAGTATGAATAAGACCCAAGCGACGGTTGGATATCGTTCTCTCTTTCTGAAAACTTTAGTTGTCGCCAGTGTCCTCTCAAGTGGGCTCACGTCAGTAAATTTTGGGAGTGGGAGCCTGGAAATATGGAACCAGGTTCCGAAAGCTTCCCCTCTGCAGAAGCCGATTCGCAGCGGATACGCTCCGGTGAATGACATCAAGTTGTATTATGAGATATTTAGCTACGGGTTGATGGCTTCGGATGTTCTAGCGCTCATGGACTATCTGAATGTGCCGAAAGCATCAATCGTTGGGTGGAGCGATGGAGCAATTATTGGTCTGGACATTGCGATCAACCATCCTGAGCGGGTCGAGAAGCTTGTCGCATACGCTGCAAACTTTTCGGTATCAGGGTTACGCGGGGATGTGAGTCAAAGTAGCACGTTTCGTGTGTATTCCGAGCTTGTTCGGCAGGACTACAAACGTTTGTCGAGTACTCCCGACCAATACAAGGAGTCTCTCGCGGCACTAAGGGAGATGTGGAGAACGCTGCCAAACTACTCTCCACAGCAACTGGCCTCAATCAAGTCACCTACGCTCGTGCTTGCTGGTGAGTACGACGAGGCTATTAGAAGGGCGCATACGGAGGAGATGGCCCATCTGATCCCTGGCTCCAAGTTGGAAATATTGTCCGGTGTAAGTCACTTTGCGATGTTGCAAAATCCCGAAGAATTTAACAACGCTGTGTTGGAGTTTTTAAAACGGCAATAGCGGTTCTTAGCGTTCAGAAGACGCTGAAGCTGGCGTTTGTGATTTGTGTGGCTCTCAACCTGGGAATAATAGCTCGTCAAATTGAATTCCAGAAGCGGCAAACGCAATCCCTCCAAGACGGTGATCGTCATGATTTTGTTTTTAGTCTCTCTTGCATCCGCCACAAATCCCGGACCAATTCCCGGCTAGCGACACGAAGTATGTAAGGCTTCTCGGCAGACTCAACTTTTAAGGCGCGCCGACCAATGGATTCGGGAGCAGTATCAAATCCCTGCCGGCGCCGTTCAAAGTGCCAACTCACTACGTGGCGCATGTCTCGTCCAAGCCGTTCTTTTCGCGGAACGAGCGAGACAGCTATTCCCGGCGATTCCGATGACAGAGGCTCACCCAAAGGCCGTTCGGCGAGAGCTCCGCCTTGAAGATTGGGCGGAGTTCTATTCGCGATTCTCGATTGAGGGTATCGCGCAAAATGAGCACGAGCAGGATGCGGTTGTGTCCGCCGTCGCGGCGCGAGAAGGATTTGAAGGGCGTTGGCCCATTGATCTCAGCAAAAATCGGCATGAATGCGAGCAAGTCCCCTCTGCATATTGGCTGGCTCCGATGCACTAACAGTGCCTTGCGCAGACCCAACTTGTGCCAGTGAAGGTCGCTGTTCCTGCTTCATTTCGATCCTCTCCCTTTGACGCATCTTCTTTTATGATTTGACGCGAGAACCGCTTCAATGCTTGATTCGC
>CAZMNG010000344.1:0-5279 GCA_964567505.1 uncultured Chthoniobacterales bacterium | reverse complement strand
TAATCCTTGGAAGCGGCGCGGGCGCCGGCATCGCGATCGACGGCCGGGCACATCATGGCCCCAACAACAGCGCCGGTGAATGGGGTCATAATCCATTGCCTCTGCCCGATGTGACGGAAATTCCCGGTGAACCCTGCTATTGCGGCAAGCGCGGTTGCCTTGAAACCTGGATCTCCGGCCGCGCTTTCGAAGCCGATTACGCACGCCATGCCCACACCGAGCTGAAAGCAGCGGAAATTATCGACAAATTACGAAATGGGAACCGCCTCGCTCGCCTCGTCTGGAACCGCTACATTCACCGGGTCGCCCGGGGCTTGTCTCTCGTGGTCAACACCCTTGATCCGGACATTCTGGTAATGGGAGGCGGCATGTCGAATGTCGAGGAACTCTACATCGACCTCCCTCCGGAACTGGCTCGCCAGGTCTTCTCGACGGTGTTCGAGACCCCAATCCGCAAGGCGGTCCATGGCGATTCGAGCGGCGTTCGCGGCGCCGCGTGGCTCTGGAAAGGAATGTAACGCGCCCGCCCGCCCGGACACGATAATAGTCAAAAAAATAGTCGCCCCATCACCATGCTGCCATCTTCCATTGACGACCGATTTATCTATGCCTCTGCTCTCATTCAGGAAGCCGGCGAATTGGCGCTCCGATATTTTCGCCATCTCGACACCCTCAGCGTGCACAGCAAGGGTCCGCAGGATATGGCCAGCGAGGCGGACCTAAACACCGAATTGTTAATCCGGAATCGTCTCAAAGGCCGGTTCCCGGAAGACGCCTTTCTGGGCGAGGAGACCGGTCGAACCGATTTCGCACTGGATCAAGGGATCTGGGTAGTGGATCCAATTGACGGCACGCAGCCGTTCATCAGCGGCCTGAGTAGCTGGTGCGTTTCAATCGCTTTCTTATTCAACGGGTTGCTCGAAATTGGTCTTGTTGCCAGTCCCGCGCGACAGGAGTCCTTCGCCGGTCGTCGCCGCGCCGGGGCGACGCTCAATGGCAGTCCGATTCGCGTCAGCAAAGTAACCCGATTGACGGAAGGAATAGTCGGCGTCGGGTACTCGCCTAGAGTAAAACCTTCCGGATTTTTGCCCCTCTTCTCAAACCTGCTCGCACAGGGAGCGATGTTTTACCGTGAGGGATCCGGGGCTCTGACGCTTTGCTACGTCGCTTGCGGGCGACTGATCGGCTACGTGGAGCCTCATATTAACTCCTGGGATTGCCTCGGAGCCCTGGCAATCATCGAAGCTGCGGGTGGCAAGACGAACGATTTTTTATCGAATGACGGACTCTGGAAAGGGAACCGCATCGTCGCTGGGCCGCCCGCACTCTATCCCGCCCTCGACCGCCTATTTACGCAATCGGATATTTCGAAGGCCTGGATTTAGCCTCAGGCTAGCCATCTCGGTACCAGTCGGCGCGCGTCAGCGGCAGACGGCTTTGGCCATCGATCGGTTTAAGCAGTAACGCCTGGTAAAGATTCAATAGCCCCGCCGAAAACGCGTGGGCAGACCCATTCAAAAACAGGCGCCACACGCGATATACGGATTTATCCACCACTCGCAACGCATCAGCGCGCCGAAGCTCGAGCCGTTCCGACCAGTGGCGCAGCGTTCTTGTATAGTGCTCGCGCAAGCTTTCCACATCGCGCACTTCGAATCCGGCATCTTCCGCATGACGTAACGTGACGTTGATCGGCACTAACTCGCCATCCGGAAAGACATACTTGCTTATAAAATTTGGTACCTTCGGGCGAGGATCGATCGAGCGATTGGCAATTCCATGATTCAGAAACACTCCACCAGGACGCAACAGGCGCCAGGCCCGCTGGAAGTAAAGCGGAAGCAGCCGTTCACCCACGTGCTCGAACATGCCGACGCTGACGATCTTATCGAACCGATCCGAACCATCCAGATTCCGATAATCCAGTACTTCCACCCGGCAATCCGGTTGTAAACCGGACCGAACAATCCCCTCATTCGCCAGCTTCGCCTGATTCTCACTGACCGTGATACCAAGCGCCTGGACGCCGTATTGCCGAGCCGCATGAATCACCAAACCACCCCACCCACATCCGATATCCAATAGCCGCTCGCCGGGCCGTAAGCGCAGCTTGCGGCAAATATAATCAAGCTTGCGTGTCTGCGCCGCTTCCAGACTCTCGTCGATAGTGTCAAAGTAGGCACAGGAATAGACCATTCGCTCGTCGAGCCAGAGCGCATAAAATTCGTTCGAAACATCGTAATGAAACTTTATTGCCTCACGGTCACGCTCAACGGAGTGCAGTTCGCCCGCAAGCTCTGCCGACGGTCGACTCTTCTGCCGGATCCGGTTCGCCCGACGCATACCCAGCAAGTTTACGCCGACCCGCAAGACAGTTGACGCGGGCCAGGCGCGATTCATTAAATAATTGCCCACAGGCATCGCCGCCTCAAGATCCCCTTCGACGTCCAGGTCGCCGGAGATAAACCCCTCACTGAGGGCCAGATCGTTTGGCCGCCTGGTAAATATTCGTCGTAAGGCAGCAGCATTGTGAACCACCAGACTAAAGCGAGGTGATCCGTTCTCCGCCGGCCATCGAGTGCCATCCCAGAACGCAACATCGAAATCTCTCGGGTGATAATCCGCCAAGAGCAGCCGGAAGATCGCCAGCGCTTTCGCCGCCGCCTTTTCCTCTACCTCCGTTCCCATTTCGGTAGTCGTGAGTTCTGTGGCCACAGGGACTCCTCGGTTCAACAAACGGTGCTTACCTATCCATATAACAACGCGTGGCCGTTCGGGCAAGGCCGGCTTGTGCGTCTTTCCATGAGCTCTGCCAGACGCAGCATAGCCAGAGCCAGCCGTTCTTCATCGATCCTAATCATGCGATGTTTCAAAAATCTTACAGACAAAACGTCCAGCAACCGCCACCATCGGGCGAAATCAAACCGGCGCGTCAGGTTTCAATTGATACGTCAGTTGCGTTTGGATAACAATTGCGGGCTGCCACTCTGACTGCTCGAGGATCATTAGTATCACCAACCGGCAAGAAACCCATGAATAGAGCCTTCCTCGTTAGTGCCTCAGCGTTGTCCGCCCTTATTTTTTTTACTTCGTGCGAAAAACCACCGCAGGGCGGGAGCTCAATGGCGCCGCCCGAAGTTCTGGTAACAGACGTCGTCCAAAAGGAAGTTCCAGTGGTTCGCGAATGGGTCGGCACGTTGAACGGAATCCAGAACGCGCAGGTAAGGGCGCGAGAGGTTGGATACCTGCAAAGCATTAACTACCAGCAGGGCGGCTACGTGAAGAAAGGCGACCTTCTGTTTGAAATCGATCCGCGACCGTTCATTGCCGCATTAGATCAAGCCAAAAGCCAGTTGCAGTCGGCGCAGGCAACAATGCTTGCCGTCGAACTGGACGCCAAACGGGCCAAGGAACTCTTTGATACCAAGGTGATCTCCGAACAGGAGTACACAAACAAAACACAGGATTATCAGACTAAACTGGCGACTGTCGCAGCCGCTCAGGCGCAGGTCGACGACGCACAACTGAACGTCGGCTACACGAAAATTCTGTCACCTCTGGATGGCATCGCCGGACAACAGCAGGCGCAAATCGGTGATCTGGTCGGCGGAACATCCAACTCAATATTGACGACCGTTTCCCAGATCGATCCGATGTGGGCCTATTTCCCAATTAGCGAACAAAGCTATTGGGCATTTGCAGACCGTTTTAAAGAAATGATGCAGGTGCCGGAAGACCAACGACCGGCAAAAGCGGAACTGATACTCTCCGACGGCTCTATTTATAAGTATAAGGGAAAATTCGTATTCGTCGATCGCCAGGTGGATCCGAAAACCGGGACGATTCAAATTGCGGTCAGCTTCCCTAACCCTGATTTAACGCTGCGCCCAGGCCAGTATGTAACGGTACGCGCCGAAATTATGACGATCCCAAACGCGTTGCTGATTCCGCAGCAGGCGGTCTCCGAACTGCAGGGAGGCGAGCAGATTGTGGTGGTAAACCCGGATGGCAAAGCGGAAATCCGGTCAGTGAAACTCGGCCCAGTCTATGGCCAAATGGTCGTGATTCTTGACGGGGTAAAATTGGGCGAAAAGGTCATCGTGGAGGGCTTTCAAAAAGTCCGGCAAGGCATGGAAGTCTCGTCCAAGCCATACGCGAATCAATCAAAGGGCCAGGGAAGCTAGGCGCGCATGTCCAAGTTCTTTATCAACCGTCCCATCGTCGCCGTGGTGATCTCAATCATCATGGTCATTGTCGGTATTGTTTCGTTCGTCGACCTCCCGGTGGCGCAATACCCTAACATTGTTCCGCCCGAGATCGCCGTTAACGCGACCTATGTCGGCGCTGATGCCATCTCGGTCGAGCAATCCGTCGCAACGCCAATCGAGCAGCAGATGAGCGGCGTGGATCACATGAATTACATGTACTCCCTCAACGCCAGCAACGGTTCGATGAAGGAGACGATCAACTTTGATATCAATACCGATCCCAACATCGACCAGGTGTTAGCTCAGCTCCGGGTCTCCCAGGCCCAGTCGCAGTTGCCTACCAGTGTCCAAAACTACGGAATCACCGTCGCGAAGTCGACCGCGTCCCCGCTGATGCTGATTTCATTGGTTTCGCCGACGGGACAATTCGATTCCAAGTTCCTTGCCAACTATGCCTACATCAATTTAAACGACGCGATTCTGCGAGTGCCAGGTATCGCCAGCGTCACCGTCTTCGGGGCCGGCCAATATGCACTCCGGATCTGGGTCGATCCAAACAAACTCGCCGCCCTCAACATCACGACCCCGGAAATTGAGAACGCAATCCTTTCGCAGAACACGGTAAACCCGGCCGGGCAGGTTGGCGGCGAACCGATACCGCCGGGGCAACCCTTCACCAACACCGTTCTCGCACAGGGGCGATTGGTGACGGAGCAACAATTCGGGGAAATCGTGGTACGGGCATCGTCGGACGGTTCGTTTGTGCGAGTGAAAGATCTGGGACGCGTTGAGTTGGGCGCACAGAGTTACGGAGTAAGCAGCACTGTCAACGGGAAACCGGCCGCCCTTGTCGCCATTTACCAGTTACCCGGGTCCAACGCCGTCAATGCGGCCAAAGGTGTGCGCCAATTGATGGACCGGCTCAAAGACCGGTTTCCGTCCGGACTGACTTACAGCGTCTCGCTCGACACCACCCTCGCCGTGACGGCGGGAATGGAGGAAATCTATAAACCTTGGCTGAGGCGATGCTCCTGGTCATCCTTGTCGTCTTCATTTTTCTCCAGGGCTGGC
>CAZMNG010000343.1:0-5291 GCA_964567505.1 uncultured Chthoniobacterales bacterium | reverse complement strand
GGTTGAGCCAACAAATTGGACTGGTTCTGCAGGTCCGCGGCCCGGGCGTTCAGCACGTCGTTAGCGCGATCCAGGCTGTGAGTGAGGTTCGGATCAATTGGAACACCTATGAGGTTGTTCTGCGCAGCGGCCGCCTTTGCTTCGCGATCGGCACGAGGCTGAGTGACCCGCTCTTGCAAGGATCGATCCTCTAGGAATTCAGATTCCACCTCAGGCAACCGAGAAGATCCGCCAACGGTAGCTTTTCCGGTGTTGATATCCTCAGTGACATAGACGTAAAAAAGCTTCCCGGCCGGGACGCGGATGAAGAACCCGTCCTTTTCGATCGAATCCATGACCATCTGCGCGTATCGGTCCATAACAGCCTCGGCCCCTTGCGCCGGCGGATTAATCAACGCGCCGGAAACGCCACCGGCGCCGTTAACATTTGGACTCGGCACAGTCTGTCCGAAAACGTTGGTGACGCTGCCCTGAACCGATTGAGCGATCCCGCTAATAAAGCAGGCCACGAAGAGCTGGAGCGCTTCCGCGTTGTTGCTTCGAATCACGACCCCGCGCAAGCCCGCACTGCCATCTGTGATGCCCCAGGTCTTGCTTACGGAATCGACGGCCGCGGCGCCAACGAGTAATTTTTTGAACTCCGGATCGTCTTCCCGGTCCAGTGCTATACCTTTGACGACGAGTTCGCGACCGAGGCCTGGATCCGCTTGATCGTACAGAGTAAACGTCCACGCACCTTCCGCTCCTATCCGTTCCCGACTCTTGTCTAATTGTGCCACTCCGTGGACCTCAGAGCACCTCGGGATAATAACTTTGCCGCCCCAAGTTAAATCATCGGTGACGAGGCCGACAATGGGCGTGGTGATCGAACTCGAGTCAATCGTGTTCACAAGCTTGCATCTCACCATCCGATAGGCTGGCGCATAATCTCCCGACGGCGTGTCTTCTGGCGTCGGGGCCGGCGCACTCGATGTGTAGATCCGCATCGGGGCGAGCTTCTTTTCCGGCTGCACGGGTTGAACTGGGTCAGGAGCAACGATCTCGGTAACGACCGGAGTGGGGTGGGGAAGAACCGTCTCGGCGGATGCAACGAGACGCTCAGTATGCAGTGTCGGCTGTTGTAATCCGTCGTGCTCTTCGGGAACAGTCTGAGCGGTCGGTTGCCGCCGCGACGGCGGAGCATTGACGATCAACGCCCACAGAGCTGCAGCGCCTAGAACAACAACCAAGCCCGCGATGATTAAGAGTGATTTCCTCATGGGATCGGCTTCCTAAGGGGAGGGGACCAGACAAAGGATGCGTTGCGCTCCGCTGGTTTCGGTCTCTCGGCGAATCGAAACAAGACGCTGAAATCGTTCTGGTCGACGGTCTGGACCAAGACCTCATACACTTTGCCGGCGATCACCACGCCAAGGTTCTGCGCCGCACCTGCCCGCAAGGAACGGATGCTTACCCAATTCAAGCCAGGCGAAATATAAAAGTCGCCTACTTCCTCGTTCGGCTTTTGCGTGAATCCATCACTTTCCAGGCTTTGAATTGGTGCCGGAAACTGCAGGGTGGTAACTCCATGCACCGACACGTTAACCGTGATCGGATGGCGCTGATCGAGGATCTCCTGGCGAACACGATACGAGAGGTCTTGCGAAAAAACTGACGCCGACGCGAACAGTAAAAATAGCAACATGACTTTCATTTGTTTGCCAGCTCCGTAGGCGCATACGCATAGGAAAAACACATGAGCGGATATCTCTTGTTGCGGCCAAGGTCCGGGTTGCGGGCGAGGCTTAAATCCAATGTCACCGGCTGAACCTCTTGGATCGATTCTCCGTTGATCGTCCCGGCGATGATGACCTGGCCAGTCACCCGGGCCTTGATTAGCGCGTTCCCGATCGGCTGAACGTCAATCGACTTGATCTCGACGTGCGATCGTAAACTCTTGGCGCCGTACTGCGCTTTTACACCGGCGAATTCGTCCCGGACTTTGCGGGCGGTTGGCGCATCGAACAAAATCGCAATCAGCTCTTCATTTTCCAAACCCGCCGGCGAACGATCCAGGATCGACTTAGCGGCCCAAGTTGCGCACAGCGTCAAGATTTCCCGGCTGTCCGCCGGATCCACAAGTGGAGAAAGAATCAAGCTACCCGACGCCAGGTCAAAGACTACGACTTGGTCCCTCGCCTTGGCCTGTAACGAGTAGTAGACCGGAGTGGCGATATTCACCAGGACGCTCGCTACGAGCGCCACGGCGAGCCAGTTCTGCGTTTTGCGGCCGCGGGCAAGAGTTCGGGCTGGCGTAGACTCGGTCATAACACTTAAGCTCTCTTAACGATGCCTTGGATTGCGGCGTCAGCGATCCCTGCCGAGCGCGATGATGGGATTGCGCGGCGCTCGCCGCTAACGCCCTCGGCAGATTCCGTGGCGGATGTGACCAACGCAGCACCCGCGTTCCCCATCTGTGTTCCCAGGTTTGCGCCAGCAAGTGCGCCGGCTGGTCCCATTGTGCTTCCAACCAATGCGCCGGCTACAGCCGTGCCCGATTTAACCCCATGCACAGAGTGCTGCCCGGCAGCGCTCGCGAATCCGCCAAACAGCTCGGCTGCAAAGTTGCTCCCGCTTGTGACTGCCCTCGCAATTAAATACGGCGCACCGATTGTCCCGACAACCATCCATAAGCAAACAACGCCCAAAGATGTTCCTGAAAGCACAAGTTGGAAAAGCGATGCTGTCCAGGACGGTGGCTGCAGGTTCTGCAAAGCTGCCATCGTGCCGATGTGAACCAGAGCCCAACCAACCGGCCAGCACATGACGCCGACCACGCTTTTCAAAAAATTCTGCGCGGATCCCTCCGCGGCCCGGATACTAAGGCATGCGATAAAGATTGGCATGAGGGGACCGCTTGCGACCACGATCAGCTTTTGGAGGATGAGCATCACTTCCATGATGAAGACCGTGACGCACGCCACAAAACCGGTCGCAGCGATCACGAGGCCGCGGATGACGTAGTCGGTCCACTTATCGACCTGCCACCATTGCATCCCTGAGGTTTGTGCAAACGTTCCGCCGACATACTGACCGATCACCGAAAAAGGTTTGGTGAAGTCCATTGCCAGAGAAGCGGATCCAGGATTATTGACCGGGAGCCAGTTGAGCGCCGGATCAGCACCAGCGATCGCTCCGACTAACGCGTTCGCGATTTGTTGGGCGAGGGTTAGCAACCAGGGAGATGCGGCCATCCCGACAAAGAGACTGATCAATCGGTGCGAAGGGATGAAGACGTCCTCAGAACCGGCCAACATCATGAGGTAGCCGATACAAACGATGAAAACCCCTACAGCTACGAACGCCGGAAAAACCTGGCCGACGATCTGAACGATCTGTCTCATTGGCACCAGCTGCGTCAACCACTGCTGGATCGTAAGGTTCGGTGTCGTTTGTGCGAGAAACAGCATCATGGCTGCGCTCCTCCTCCGATCAGATTCGAGAAACCGCGGGCCTCGTACTGAAGGTCAGTCTCTCTTTCCTGGATTTCCTGCTGACGGTTCGCTTCCTGGACCCTGGCTGCGTCATTCTGATTGGAGGCCTGCTGCACCGCTGCTGCCTGACCGGTTAAGGTCGAGTTGGCATTCAGCGCGTTGATCTGTGCGTGGATTGCGTTGACCTGGGCGCTGTACTTCTGCGTCGACATCAAATCGCCCGCCCTGTTTACATTCTGGAGGGCCGTAGTGAGCTGCTGCTGCAGTGAAGCCATCTGCTGGTTGTATGTACGCTGCTGGGTGTTGTACGACTCAACCATGTTGTTCACGGTCGCGAACTTGGCAAAGGCGCTGGTGTTGTACTGAACCGGATTTCCGAAGCGGTCCAATGTGCCTTGCAGATTGGAATAAAGCCCGTTCGCCGTGTACCTCAGAGCAAGCGACCCGTTCGCCAACTGGCGGTACTGCGCGATCGTATTGCCGATACCCGAACTGAGCACCGAGGCCGACGCCAGGAACTGGTTCAGATTCAGAAGATTTACGTAGTACTGCGGATTGCCAAAGCGAGCCAGAGCCGTCACTTGGTTCGTAATTTGAGTCACGCCCTGCTCAATTTGCGTGAGCTGATTAAGGGTCGTTTGAACGTACTTCGCGTAATTTTCAACCTCGCTGACTATGTTGTGAGTCAGGTTAGGAATATCCTCGACCAACAAGTACGCACGGGCCGTGCTTCCAAAGCCTAAGAATAACAGCACTAAAATCAGCTTTCGCATGTCAGTGAGTGGCCCAGCGCTGCGCATCCTGCATCGACCAGTAGTCGCGCTTTACTGCGTCGCTTAAGCCCTTTTCATAGCCTTCAGCAAAAGCGGGCGATACCTGGCGCTGCGAATACACGCCGGTCTGCATCAGCTCGTCGCCGTTGTCGGTGAGAAGCTCGGCTCCCCTCATTTCGGTCGTAACAGTCCCTTTCTTCTGAGGTGAGATCGCGCAGCCTGAAAGGAACAGTCCAATTAACAAAGCAAATTTAGTGATTCTCATTTTTTGCTTTTACGTGATTCTGCGAAAATTCCTTGAACGACATCGGGGTACTGAATCAGCGCCTTTTTTCGGTTATCGAAAGTTTCGTTGTCGCTCGATCCGGCGTAGACAACCTCCGGAGCTGCAATGTTTCGGAACGTGCCGACCAGCTTGCGGCGCGGATCCGGAGCCACCATCAAAAACGACGAGAACTTTGTCTGGCCGCTCTGGTGTTCCGGGAGCGGATATCGTTTGATCGTTTGCCTGGCGGCGTCGCTCAGCTCCAAGGCGTCGGCAATCTCTTCTGCGGCGCGAGGGCTTGGTTGAGCACTGATTAAAATCAGTTTCGCGTTATCGAACACCGCGGCTCTTACCGTTTCGTCCGCAGTCTTAAGAGCGGCTGACTGCTGAAACACCGTGCCGACCACAGCGCCGAACTTGCGCATTTGCGCGTAGAACTCTTTGAGTGCTTTCGCTCCGCCGGGCAGTTGGATCACGCGCGCGCCTTCCTCGAACAGAATAAGTTTACGCTGAGCTCGCGGCCGATTGATCACTTGCTGGCGGCTGATATTGAGTACGAGAAAATGCGCAGCGGCGCGAAGCTCTTCCATTGAATCCGGGATCAGTCCGAGTTCGAAATGCGTAACGTCGCCATCCAAGCGGCTCGACGACACGCCATCGAAGAGCTTGCCGTAGGGGCCTTTCGCTTTCCAAACCGCCAAACGGTCACCGATAGCGACAGCCTCGGGGTTCTCATCAAATCCGCCGATCGGCGTCAGGGTCATAAGCTCGACCAACTGG
>CAZMNG010000342.1:0-5292 GCA_964567505.1 uncultured Chthoniobacterales bacterium | reverse complement strand
AGAGGAGCGCGAACTACTCGACAGCAAGACGAGCGCCACCCGGCTCAGCTTCGCCCGGTACAAAGCAGCGACGCAACCTTCGATGCGGCCACGATGCCTGACGCACCATCGCCGGCGTATACGCAAGCTTGCAGCTTGCGAACCCAATAATAGCACGCGCCTATGGGATGAGCTGCCAGCGCCTCCAAATGCTGGGACCGCTCCTCGACCAAGACCTTGTCGCAATGCGCAGCCTGGAGCACGGCAACTGCGACGGATCTTGCCTCGCTTAACCCGCGGCGCAGGACGTCGCGAGAGATCTGCAAGGGTTGCACGAAATCATCCTCGCCCCGCTAGCCCGTGAGGATTTGGGACGATTGATTGCTCGAGGCGAAGCGCAGAAACGCCAGATGCTTTGACATGCGCAGGGACGAGTGGGACAGAATGACTGAAGCCGAAGGCTGCCGCCGGGTCTCAGGCACCGATTCCACAACTGGATACCCTAGTATCCAAGTCGATAGAGCCGCCGCCGATCGCATCCAACCCAAAGCCAACCCCACCATTTCGGCGTGGCGCTCTTAAGCCGGCAGGTAAAGACCGGTACCAGGGAGAGCATCAGCGACTTACAACTCGTATGCTTCGCATACCGAGTTCTATCGAAGAGCAGTTGGTTGAACAACTTCAGCCTGCGAGGTCGTAATCGAAACGGCGCAGTTGGAAGAATCGCTTGGGGCCTAGCCGCAACGGTCTCCGACGGCCGCACTGTCCCTCTTGGCCGCCACTTCAATGGTGACAGCAACAAATGCAGCAACAGAAAACGAGACAATCCTAAATTCCTAAAAGAAAGGAGCTTACAGATTTATAATAGCGCCCTTTTAAGGCGTTGCTTATGATTAGGCCGGCCGAATGGATTTCACCACTTGTGCGTCATTTCCTAGGAGGCCGGATAGCCAATTTAGTTGAGCCAAGCCACAGCAAGTTCAATAGGGTATGACAAAGACCGGTTAAAGCGGCTGATTTGGCCAAATGAACAAAGAAAAACAGCAACGGATAGCAACAACGCTCGAAAAATCACACGCCGCATCAGGAGGATTGTTCCCGTGACCATCACTGCGCCACTGCAGGGAAGAGGTTGTCGCGATCACTATTTCACTTCGATACAGGAGCCGGTAATTTTGACATGAGGGGGGTATACGCTTGTGGCGATGACTGTACTAGTCTTGGCGTCGGGATTGGCCTTTTTGCCGGAACGAACGGCCGAACTCCTATCCAATCGCACTCAGAAAATGGATCGCTCCTTGGCTTCGGCTTACGAGCGGGGGCTTAAGCTTAACCTCATGTCGAATATCACGGTCGATAAATCTGGTTATCTGTGCCCTGCAGGATGCGGTCGATCATCCATATTTTTCGCAAGGGAAGACAGGCGCTCGAAAGCCAGTATTAATTCCGGGTCTCTGCGGTTCTTCACGGCCTGTTTCACCTTTTCGTAGAGCGGTCCCGCAAGTGGACTGGCAACGCGAAATTCCTCCATATCAAGAAAGATCTGAGCCATTAAAGCGTGGCCGAGATGGCCTTCCCTTTCCGCAGAGTTAATCGCCTCGCTATAGCGGTCCCTGCCTTCTTCAAGCAAACCTTCTCGAAAAGCTATCAGCCCCTGGTTTGCAAGAATCGCAACTTTTGTAAAAGCGTCCGTTGCCTTCAAACTGATTACTTTTGTGACTGTGGCTTTCGCTTCTTCCAGTTTCCCGAGCGAAGCCTGACAAAATGCAACATTGCTCAAAATGAGGCCGTTGTCAGGGTTTGCCTGAAAGCCGAGTTCCGCCAAACTTTCGGCCTGCTCAAACCGATCGAATGCGACGCTACCGAGGAATGACGCGAGCAGCGCCGCCTTGCCAGTGAACGGCTCATCTTCTTGCCATTTTCGGGCCTGTTCGAATGCAACTTCCCACTCACCGGAGAAAAGCGCTTTTAACGCGTCAGCTTCGAAACTTCTCGGCGGTGGTAGCTTAGCTGGATCGAAAGCGATATTTGCTCGCCTTGATGCCCAAACCGCCTGCGCTAAGGCGTTTTCAGTCGGATCGATGAGTGACTGGCGGAATAAGCGCTTCGCCCGCCTTTCATTTCCAGCCGAAAGCTCTAGCGACGCCAGCTGCGCACTAAGTTCCGCTTTGTTGAAGTTTGAGATGTTTGTCGACGCGTTCAGCCGCACTGCTTCCTTGAAGAAGCGAAATTTGCTCTTTGCCAGATCTGCTGTGGCGAAATAGGTCGCCAAAAGCCACGGATCGGAGGTCAGGCGTTCGGACTTCACCAAAGCCCTAAGTGCCTCGTCGGGAGAATGTGTGTGCAGTTTAAACCGAGTTAGTGAGCGCAATACGTACCGGTCTTCGCGCGCCAAGCCATAAGCCGTCCGCAGGGCTCGATCTGCCTTTTCCGTGATTCCAAGGATCGTGTACTGCAGAGCAAGCTCAACCCAACGATAGGGGTCGAATGGATTAATCGTCAGTGCTTGGCGCAGAGATTTTATCTTCGCGATCTTTCCCGAATAATTGATGTCCTCATGATCGGAGCGCGGGTACTCCGGTCCAGTACTGAGAAAATCCAGAGCCATCCGGCGAGCGATCGGAGAGGCTGTCGAATTCCTTCGAAGTATGTGCTCCGCCGCGTCGACAGCATGTTGGCCGCCTCCTGAGAGCAAGGACGCGCCAACGAGTTCGCCCGCCGCGTGCTCCGTCTTCCATCGGAGCCAGGTTTTTTCGATCTCTCCGATATCCGCCTCAGCCAGCAGTGCATCTTTCTTTGCTGGGGGCAACAGCTCCTTTTGCGAAATCGTCTGGGCAAGATCTCTCCACCGCGGCACGACCCGGCGCGTGTAGTTCGCAATCGCTCCGTTCATTCAGACCTCCATCTCCATAATTCGCCTCATTCGATCAAAGGATGAAAGAAAGCGCCTAACTGCATATTTAGGGCCGAACCGTGCAGCGTGTTCTGCGGGATGTCCCCTCACAACAGGGTCTGGTTCACATAGCTGCCGTACCGTCTCGGTCAATATGTCGGCAATTTGCAGCGGTGCGACTTTCTGCAGGCCCAGAAGTGCATTGCTCAGGGCGTACTTTAGCGAAGGCAAAACCTCACTGTATTCGCCTGCAAAGACGGTCGGCCGGAAGGTCGGCGACACGTTCTGGAGAATAACCGTCGTAAGCGGCACTTTTGTGAAAAGAAAATATGCGTAAGCGCCAAGCTGATAAAGGTCTGCGGCAAGATGTTTACACTCCCAGTTCGGAGGCTGAAACCCATAAAGATGGTCGGGCGGTGCATAATGCGGCTGACATGCTGTAATTAAAGCGTCATGAGGCCCGGTTATGCCCTTCATCGATGCTCTGCCAAGATCAGCAAGTTTCGCGTGTCCCTCCTCGAAGAAGAGAATATTTGACGGTTTGAAGTCCTTGTGAGCGATGCCAATCCCATGCAATTGCTGCAAGCCAACGGCAGCGTCGTGAAGAGTGTTAAATATCCAGACTGAATCGAGAGTGTCCATCGTCGCCAGCGCCTTGTGTGTGTCGCCTTTGGCGAGCTCAAAGATCAAATAAGGAACCGGGATCACGTTTCCGGGAACTGTTGCTTCCCCGTGATCCAATGCCCGAACGACACGGTTCAATCCGTGCGTTCCACACTTTTCGAGCAGATCAACCTCAAAATTGTGAATAGTGGTAACACGTTCCAACCTCTTTGTGACGGGCTCGTCAGTCTTTTCGGTAAGTGCGCTATTCAAATCAAGCGCTTTTAAAAATGCCCGGTGCCCTCGTTCATTCTCGGCGTGATAAGCCAGGGAAAAGAAACGTCCTCCGGTTGTCTCCCCGCTGAGATTGATTTTCTTCAAAACCCTCCATCCATTTTTCAAAACCAATCCTTCCAGGAGCGCCGACGGGTTCTCAACCATCGGATCCTGTTTCGGGGTTTCGGACTGGCTGTGGTTTGCTTCTTCTGCAGTCATTTAGATGCGGCGCGTTGATTGAAAGCGAAAGGCCGCCCCCAAGTGCGTTAGGGCAGGCAGAGCTTCAGCTGACCGTCCCAACTTTCGGAAGTTAGCAAATGAGGGTGAACACATTACCATGCCTCCAAGCAAGGTGCTACCACCTCACTCGCGATTCAATGGCCCAAGTCGCGATGGGGGGTCGAGACTCTGTACGAGAGGCAACTCATCTGGAGGTTCTCAAGCTCAGGGCGTAAGAACGCAGAGATTCTCGCTGGGACGGTCCGGTCCTACCTGCGAATTTTAGTGTCTGACCTTTCGTAAGGTCCGGACGAGCACTGGGCCGAAATGTTTCGGACCACCATCGGGATCGCTGCGCCCACTGATGGAGAGTTCAAGTGGAGCTTGATCTCGATCCACGCCCGGGCCTTCCACAGCGGGGGGCGCGGGTTGCGTTTCGCGTAGCGTTTTGCGCAACACTAAATCCATTGCGTTCTAAGTATCACATTATAAGATAGTTACAAATATGTAGCACCGCCCTTTCACGGCGGTAACACGGGTTCGAATCCCGTTAGGGTCGCTGAGCGTGGTACTCCGTGCAAACCAGCTTCAGCAAAGGATCCACAGCCTGTCACAGCCGGCCTCCGTCAAATAACGGCGACAGCGGCGTTGGTTGCGTTTTGCCATTTTTTGAGGTCATGATGGCTGACTTGGCCGGTCCTGCCGTTACTTGGGATAACCTGTTCGAACAGCTTGAGACAGATCGAGCCCTCATCTAGAGTTCACCTGCAATGGGTCTATATACTGCAATTCTAAAACGGGACGGAGGTTGGTGGATCGGCTGGGTCGAAGAAGTCCCGGGCGTCAACGCCCAGGAGCGGTCCCGCGAAGAGTTGCTGGCAAGTCTCCGCGCGATTTTGGCCGAGGCGCTCGAATTCAATCGGAATGAGGCACGCGCAGCAGCTGAAAGTGGTTTTGAAGAAGAGTACCTGTCAGTATGAAGCGGCGCGAGCTGCTGCGCCACCTCAACAACCATGGCTGTGAACTGATTCGGGAAGGCGGTAATCATTCCTGGTGGCTGAATCCCCTGGAAAAACAAGCGCTCAGCGATTCCGAGACATTCCGAGGTTCAGGATTTGTTGGTGCGCAAGATTTGCAAAGATCTCGATATACCGCCTCCATAGGGCCGTTCGTCGAGTTTCACCGGATGGCCGAGGGAGTTGTTCGCAAAGCAGTCCAAGAAAAGCGCTTTAAAGTCATAAATATCTAATTTGCAACATTTTACAATTAATATACTGCGCCCTTTCACGGCGGTAACACGGGTTCGAATCCCGTTAGGGTCG
>CAZMNG010000341.1:0-5296 GCA_964567505.1 uncultured Chthoniobacterales bacterium | reverse complement strand
CGCACAGGCCGCGAATACCGCGACTATTAAGGGAAGATGAAGTCCGGGATAAAAGGCGTCTGAGTAATCCGGCGTCTGAGCCAGGCTGGCCGCAACGACCGCCGTCAAACCAACCACCGACCCAGAGGAAAGGTCGATCCCGGCACTGACGATGACCCCAGTCACACCAAGCGCGATCAGGCCAACAATGGACATCTGTCGCACCACATTGATGAGGTTGGTGGTGCTCACAAACGCCGGTGTCAGGATCGAGGCCACCACCACCATGATGGCAAAAATCAAAAAGATCCCGTATTTGTTAAACACGCTCAAGAGCAGGTGACCCAACCCTCGCTGTTTTGCGGTCTTCTCTGCAGTAATGACTCCAGGATTTTCCACGACACTCCTCCTTATGCGGTCAGACTCATCCCCGTCGCCATTTGCAGAATCTTTTCCTGCGTTGCTTCTCCGCGCAAAAGCTCGCCTACCTTGTCACCTTCGTGCATGACCATGATTCGATCACTCATCCCCAGGATTTCTGGCAACTCAGACGAGATCATGATGATCGCCTTGCCGGAACGAACAAATTCGGTCATCAGCCGGTAGATTTCCGATTTGGCGCCAACGTCGATCCCACGCGTTGGCTCGTCCAGGATCAGGAGATCCGGCTCGGTCAAAAGCCACCGGGAAATTAATACTTTCTGTTGATTGCCGCCGGACAGGTTCTTAATGATTTCCAGCAGGCTAGGCGTCTTGATGCGCATTAATTTCCGCATCTGTTCGCAGTCCTTCTCAATTTTCCTGAACCGGACGAAAGGCCCGAACATGTATTTATTGATGTTCGCTATGAACATATTCTCGCGAACACTGGCATTCAGGTACAAACCGGTCAGTTTTCGGTCTTCGGTCAGCAAGGCCATGCCACCCTGAATGGCATCAGCCGGTGACTTGATTTTGACCTCCTTCCCATTAATTTTTATGGGACCACCTTGAGACCGGGTCACGCCGAAAACACCTTCGATAAGTTCGGTGCGCCCCGCCCCCATCAGGCCGGCAACGCCTAAAATCTCGCCGCGCTTGACCTGGAAACTAACATTGCGAAATCCTTTCCCGCTTAAGTTTTGCACATCAAGAAAAACCGAACCCAAATCTGCGGTTTCCTTGTGAAACATATCGGTAAGTGTCCGGCCAACCATCTTTTCGATGAGCATGCTATGAGTCAAATTCGCCGTTGCATCCGTGCCAATGTAGTGACCATCTCGGAATACCGTGACTTCATCAGTAATTTTGAAGACTTCATCCATTTTATGGGTGATATAGATGACCGCGCATCCCTCGGCCTTCAAAGATCGGATGATATTAAATAGTCCTTCCACCTCCGCCTCGGTGATAGCCGAAGTGGGTTCATCCATTATGATCAAGTCCGACTTATAGGATACCGCTTTAGCAATTTCGGCGAGTTGTATATTCGCGATGCTAAGATCGCACATTTTAGCAGTTGGTTTAATCTTGATGCGAAGCCGATCCAGCAGTTCCGTGGCCATGCGGTTCATTTTGCGCATGTCAACCAAGCCATTCCAGGTGATTGGTTCACGGCCCAGGTAGATATTTTCGGCCACGGTCATCTGGGGGATCGGGCTCAGCTCCTGGTGAATCATCGAAATACCCTTGGACAATGCATAGTGGGTATTGGTGATGTGCAGTTCTTCGCCCTTGAATGTGATGGTGCCGGAATCCGGAATGTAGATGCCGATCAAACATTTCATTAGCGTCGATTTACCGGCGCCGTTTTCTCCCATCAGCGCGTGCACCGATCCCTTGCGGGCATGGAGCTCAACGTCGCTAAGGGCACGAACGCCGGGGAACTGCTTGGAAATATGCTCCATACTGAGCACGTATTCGTTTTCCATAGCTTGGCTTCTCTCTCGTTCAATGACCACTGTCTTCCTGGCCCAGATAGCCAGTCGTCAAGCGATGACTCATTTCATGATTCATTTGTTTCTTTTCTTTTTTTTCTGGGGGATCGCTCCGCAACGCAGAGCGTTCGCGGATTTCAAAAATTTAGAGAGGGAATTCGCGCGTCAGGTTCGCGCGGATCCGGATCGCTTGCCGTTCTGCTAACCACGACTCTGGGACCAGAAGTTTAATTGTGGCCAGAATCGGGGCCAAGCCTGACAAAGAACGCATCATTTCCTTGGGGGGTGCTTCCTGATTTCGCAATGTTGACAAAAACCTGTCAGATATCAATCACAAGACATCAATCGAGCTACGACCAACCCCTTTTTGGGCGGTGCGCCGAACAGCATCCAACACGGCACCAAAAAAAGGCCGCGACGGCTTGCAGAACAATACTACACCGTGTTGCCCCAAGCATTCCCGGGCCCGCACAGGGGACAGAAAAGTATTCAGGCGCAGCCGTAAAACCATCAATTATTGAGCCGTTCTGATGCATATGAGGTAATATTACGCTCATATACCTCTTTTTATCTCATGTCAAATGCTCTTTTCTTTGATCTTTTTTGAGTTAACTGGCCGGGCCAACCGCATGATCACGAATTGGACGAGCCGCGGCGAAGGAGCGGAGTGCCGATCCCGCGGCTGCCGGACCGCCCCGGCAAGCTGCAGACCAGGCAGCTTGCGACGGGTGGACATTTCGCAAGTTTGAAAGCTTGCAAAATGTCCAGGCTATTTGCCGGGGGTGCTGCCCGTCAGAGTAAACTCCGACACCACTTGAATAGGCAGGTAATTCAGCTCACGAACAGCACCGGGACCCAACCTCAAATCGATCAATACTTGCCTGCTCATTCGAATCAAGGAATCGATTTTCTGCGATATAAGAAAGTCGATTACTCCTTTGCGCAGCAATGGTTCGGTGACCTGATTGACTTCGTGGGCTATGTACAATAGCCGCTGGTCAAGGTGGGCCTCATCAATCGCTTTCGCTAAACCGGAGTTTCCACCTGCAACATTGTAGATGCCGGCAATGTCCCGGCGATTTTTGAGCAGGCGCAGAGCCGCCTCGAAAGTCGCATCCCCCGAATCGTCTCCCTTAATGACTTCCACGATTTCGATTTGTGGAAAGCGTTGCCTCAAAAGCGATCGAAAGCCAATTTCCCGATCTTCCTGGCACAGAAATGAGAAATAGCCCACGACAACGGCGACCTTCGCATCTTCCCCGCGCTCGAGACACCGGCCCAAGATGAAAGCTGCAAGCTGGCCGGCCGCTCGGTTATCGATTCCGACATAAGCATTGCGGACCGTCGCATCGAGATCCGAGACCAAGGCGACAACTGGCTTCCCCTTGTCCTGCAACTCTTTAAGCGCCGATTTCACCGGCTCGATATTCTTGCTGACAAGGGCAAGTCCATCTGATTCTTCTCCAGCCGCCTGGATAAGTTCAATCGTCTCCTCGTCCGATCGACTTGCGGTGGCCCGCAAAGTTGCGACACCATTTTCAGCGTCCGCCAATTTTTGAACAGTCTCGAGCACGGAATCCGTGAACGTTCTGCCGGCTTGGACCACGATTGCGAAACGATGTGCTTCGCGTCTTTCCAGAGCAAAAGGCCCTTGCCGGTCCAACTGCCCGTCGTTCTCCAAACGGGCGAGGACCCGAAGCACATGGGCCTGCGTTCGCGGACGAACTCCAGGCCGCTTGTTCAGCACGCGATCGATCGTCGCCCGGCTCAAACCGGTCGCCGCGACAATTTCATTGATCGTAATGGGTCCTCGAATATTCATACTGAAACTGCCGCAGGTTTCGCCGCAGATTCGCCTCCACGAATGCGAGCCCGGCTCAAAATGCTTACAGATACTCCCGGCAACATATCCTGTCACCTTTACATCTCAAAAGCGCTCATGCAAATGAGATCTCATGAGTTATTCTGACAAACCCTCGCGGCTAAATGATCTTCCTGCCCGATCGGTACATCTTCTCGGAGCTTTTCCGGATCACTCTTTCAGAAGGCCGAGCCGCACCAGGCTTTCGGCGGTGGCAATAATGGATTCCTCGTTAGACCGCGGCGCCCATCCCAGCATGCGCCTGGCCTTCTCGTTGGTGGCATTCTTCGTTTTGCCGAGCTCAGGCAGTATCAGCTTCAGCGCCGGCTCACGCATTGCGGCGATGCGGACCAGCCAGTCGGGCAGTTGCCGGCTTGACACTCTTCGCGCCGTCGCGTGCCGGCACGACAAGCTCATCCTCGCGCTTTGGAACGCTGGCCGGAAGTGGCGAAGCCACGTGCAGTACATACTCGCAGCCGGCGACAGCCTCCGGCCAGCCCGCGTCATTTTCGAGATCAGCGGCGACGAATGACAACCGATTGCTCGGCTCGGCGCCGCCTTGCTTCAGCATTGCGCGCACATCGCCCTCGCGCGTAAGGCTCCGCACCGTGGTACGCACCGTATGGCCCGCGGCCAGAAGCTGCAGAATGGCGTGGCTGCCGATGAATCCCGATCCGCCGGTTACCGAGATTGTGCTCATTCCGTTTCCCTACCTTTCAATGCTGAGTCAGAAGCGGTTCAGTTGAAAATACACTCAATCTACTCCAGCCACGACTCATGCCAAAAAAATCCAGTATTTTGACCGGACTTACCTGCCATGAGAACCGCGTTGCCTCAGATGCTCTACTCAGCGTAAGTTCCAATCTATAGACTACTTAAAATCGGTTGCGGAGCCAGTATTTGAACCCACGGTCCGGCAGGCGCCGGGCAGGCGCCGGATTATGAGCCCGACGGCCCGGTTGTGAGCGCAGTTTAAAATTGGTTGCGGGGGGCGGGATTTGAACCCACGGTGGGATTCGGAAAGTTGGACCGTGAAAGTCCGTTCAAGCTTTTTGCGGTGCTGTTCCATGTCTTTTTAGCTCCTCGGCCTGTGCCGTCTGTGCAAGCGTTTTGCGCCCAAGCGCCTGAAGCCGGGCTGCGCATTTCGTCCGGCTGAAACCTGTCACCCGCGGCGTACAAAAGCGCCCCGCCGATCAGGCAAGCTTCGTCCACCGTGCAGGCCAGTACGACCCTACCGTTGCGGTTTGTCGTCGTGATCATAATATCTATTGGATTAACTGTACTAGAATTCGTACACTTTAAAAGAAATATTGGCACGAAATCTCGTGCCGTTTGCCAAACATGCTTTGTACGAGTTATCGTGCATCGTGTCGCCAAAGGAATCTGAGAAGCTGGTCGAAGCGCTCCGGGCATGGTGTGGAGCGCCCGGTGAGCATTACGGGCGGCGCGCCGAGGTCGCCCGAGCTCTTGGGGTGTCGCGCGGGCTAGTCGGTGACTGGCTGGCCGGCAGGGCTGCCCCGGGGCTGGACAAGGGTCTGAA
>CAZMNG010000340.1:0-5297 GCA_964567505.1 uncultured Chthoniobacterales bacterium | reverse complement strand
CTTTCCACCGGAGAAAGTTCTCCGAGATTCCCGGCGTCACGATGTTCTGGAAATCCCGGATCCCTTCGGCTTCGATGCGTTTTCGTTCAGCTTCTTTTCTTGCGGCAGTGATGACAAAATCGTATTGGAGCGAGGTTTGTTGGGAAGCCAGTTTCATTTCGATCGCATGCTGGAAAGCGGGAGGGATCTCAACTCCGCGTATCATAATCGAGTCGACTGTGATGTAAGTTCCGGTTAGTTCCTCGATCACTCTGTCGACGGCCTCTTCCAAGACACTAGGGCTAGTAGTGTAAATTTTTTCCGCGGTGTTATCGCCCACGACCTGGCGTATCGCCTGCTGGCTTTCCGGGATGACGATCTTATCGATGTAATCAGGGCCGATATCTTTTTGCAAGAAAGCCAGAGTAGCCAGCCGAGGCCGACAACGAACCGAAACCTTGAACTGGAGCACCAATCCATCGACGCTGATGACGCTATAGTCGTAGGAGACTAGTTGCAAACGAATATCGTAGTCGTAGATCTTATCCCAGGGAGACTTCAGCCAGAACCCTTCTTTGCACACCGTTTTAGTATCGGTCCCGCCGAAAAACAGACTGTAATAGACGCCGGCATGGCCGGATGGGATCATCACGAAGATCGATGGCCACAAAACGACAAGCGCGATGACGACCATTACGATGCCGATGACGAAGTTTATGTCATTTCGCTGCCACCACCCCTTCCAGCCTTTTTTGGGAGTAGGCAGCCCAGAGTCGAGAGGATCTGCGGAACCCCTTCCGCCTGAGGTTTGGCGTTCAGGAGGCATCAATCCCTGTCGCGGTCAGAGCGGCGAACCCGGTTACTTCCAGCGGCAGCCAATAATAGGCATCCAATCAACGGGGTTAGAAAAAATGAACTAAAGAAATAGCCCCAGAATCCGAACGGCCGTGATCTACCAACCCGGGCAATAAGCAAACACAAAGCCAGATATATTAGAAATAAAATCATATGCCACACAGACTTGCGTAGTCTGCCGTTTCCGAGGCGTCTTGGGAGCCGGTGAAGGATGCTGACGTTTCCATCGAGATTATCCGAGGGCCCTGTTAGGTCTAATCTTTCGACATTTCGATTTTTCCAGCAAGCATAAAATTGGAGTCGGATAGCCGCAAATCAGGTGTCGGCAAACCAGTTGCTTCCGCGGGCAACGGTCGTTCTCTCGTCGCCAAGTGCGGTCGCCAGCTTTCCATTATCCGACGGGTTGACGCTGCCAGTTTTCACCGCCATCGGTCGAGTGCAGGACGGTGGCCCCGTAACCCACGGTCCACACATGCTCCCCGGCGCCGCGGACCTCAAGGAGGTGGCGATTTGTTCCGCTGTCCTGGAGTTCCCAATGTGCACCCTGGTCCGGTGAGTGCACAATCGTACCGTCTACACCTACGGTCCACAGGTTATTGCCGCTGCCGTAAAAGGAAGTCAACGTACTCTTTGTTCCACTGTTTTGAGGCAACCAATGTTCACCGTCGTCTGGCGAGTGCAGGATAACGCCGCCCGTTCCTGCCGCCCATACTTGTGCGCCGTCGCTGTACGTACAGCGCAGTGTGTCGATTATACCGCTCCTTTGTGGTTGCCAGTTCTGGCCCCAATCAGCGGAGTGCAATATCGTGCCCTCGACGCCCACAGCCCACAACTGGGGGCCGCTGCCATAAACGGAAAACAATTCATTCCCTGTGCCACTTTTTCGTCGCTGCCAGTGCTGACCGCCGTCTTCGGAACACAGGATGGTGCCGCCTCGACCGACGGCGTACAAGTGCGATCCAGTCCCGTACAATGATTCTAAACCGTATGCGGTACCGCTCGTTTGCCGCGTCCAGGTCGCGCCGTCATCCCTTGAGTGCAGGATGGTACCGCGCACGCCTACAGTCCAAAGATCAGGACCAGTGCCGTAAATTAGCTCTAAAGCGTTACTCGTTCCGCTTACTTGGGACCGCCACGTCTGGCCGCCGTTACTGGAATGCAGGATGGCGCCTTCGTCGCCTACAACCCAAATGTGGGAATCGTTACGTACCCACAGGCCGTGGAGGTGCCCCGCGAAGATTGGCGCCGCCTCGGGGGCCCTCGAGCAGCCAGCCAGCCAAAGGTATAGGACAATTGCAAATATCCCGCGAAGCAACGGCAGCTTATACATAACTGATTTCGACCGTTCGCTCGCTCATCGGGCGAGACACTTTACTCCGTGGCACCGGTGCACCCTCCCGTTTTTCGGCATCCCCGGACGAGAACCGCTGTCCTTTTCTCTTGCACATTAAGTGATATCCTAGCATTTTGGTTGGTAAGCGATTGTACGTAACCGGCTCAAAACCACCAATCATATGGCAACGGAAACTTCTACAGCCGAAACACCAGCCGCTCCCCCGGAAGAATCCATTTCTTCTTCGAGAGATAGGTTTGCCGATAAAATCATCCGGGAAAATGTTTTGTGGGCCAGTGGGGGCGGTCTAATTCCTGTGCCGACGCTGGACGTGCTGGCAATCACCTTGGTCGAGGTGAAAATGCTGCGGGAATTAGCGCAACTTTACGAGGTGCCTTTTCGCGAAGATCAGGTAAAGAGTATTCTCGTTTCAGTCATGACCGGTATAGGCGCACCGGTGTTCGGAGCGGCCATCGGTTCGAGTTTGTTCAAATTTATCCCATTCGCCGGATTGCTGATGGGTTTGGCCGCCACTTCGGGCGTGGCCGCTGCGTTTACCTACGCAGTCGGTAAGGTGTTCCGTCAACACTTCGCTTCGGGCGGCACCTTCCTGGATTTCGATCCTGCAAAGGTCAGGGATCATTTCGCTCGCCAATTCGAAGAAGGTAAATTGGTTGCTGCAAAGATCAAGCCGGCCGCCGTCCAAAAAACCGAGACGCCGGCAAAACCTGCGTAAAACGGACTCCGGTAAATTGCAGGCTGAGGCAATCACTAGCGTGCCGGCTTCAATGTGCTAGTTGATCTCCGGACGGTTCGGGTTGGGTTTCAGGATCCGAGGCAGCCGCAGCATTCATGCTGTTGATCAGACTTCTCGGCCGCATGTCAGTCCAATTTTTATTGATGTAATCAAGGCAAGTCTGGCGGCTGGCAGGTTCATGGACGCTTGTCCAGCCGGCCGGGATTTCAATCAAGCTGGGCCAAAGCGAATGTTGACCCTCGTCGTTAATCAGCACGATATAAGTTCCGTTTTCGTCCTCAAATGGATTGGTCATGGGTCTGGTTGTTTGGTGCAAATCAGGAGTGAATAACCGTCTGTTAGTAAGGCGGCAAGTCTCAAAGAAGTCCAATCTATCTCACCTAAGCACGATCGCATTCTCCTTCCTGGCGGTCATTGTTAAGATCACAGATCCTGCGCTCGCGGCAGCATCACAAGGTCGCGGATCGTGACATTCTGCGGGCGGGTCAGCATAAAGACGATCGCGTCTGCCACGTCCTCGGAGACCAAGCCGGCACCGGTTGCGGCTTTTTTGCTGATCTCCGCCGGATCAGTGATTCCCCAGAGTTCATTCAGAACCATGCCGGGCGCGACGGATCCCACCCGGATCCCGGTGGTAAGTAACTGCCTGCGCAAGCCGTGCACAAACGACTGGATCGCATGTTTGGACGCGCTGTAGATCGGCTCCCAAGGAATTGCCTGGTGACCCGATATCGAGCTGGTGACAAGAATATCGCCCTGCCGCTGCGCCTTCATGTGCGGAAGGACGGCGTGCACTAGACGAAATACACCGGTTACGTTGGTCGCGATCAGTTGGTCCCACTCATCCGGCTCTCCGTCGATCACATCGCCAGATATGTAGATACCCGCGTTCGCCAGGAGGATATCGATCCGGCCAAACTTTGAGATCGTCTTCTCCACAATCTTTTCCACATCGCGCGGTCTGGTCATGTCGCCAGGCACGGCAACCAGATCGGAATGGAGTTGCTGGGCGAGTTCCGACAACCGGTCCGCGGACCGCGCAGTCAAAACCTGTTTGACGCCTAGTCTGGCGAATTCAATCGCAACAGCGCGTCCGATGCCGGAACTGGCACCGGTGACAATGGCAACTTTACCGTCGAGAGATTGTGGCATGGAGCGGGTGGGAGTTTAGGGTTCGAGGTTTGAGGTTCCGGGTTCGAGGTTCCGGGCAATGTAGGGGAGATGAGGATGATCGATGCTCACGCCACAGACCATCCCCGCCCGGACAATAATTGTCCAACGAATGGACACGCCGAACACACAAATGCCTCCGAAAGGAACCGGCAGAACTGATGCTACCAAAGGAAATGTCGCTGTGGTAAGTCGTATCGCCAGACCATGACCATATTGTCAATTCAGTCCAGTGTTGCGTACGGACACGTTGGGAACAGCGCCGCAGTTTTTCCTCTGCAGCGAATCGGGGTCGAAGTCTGGCCGGTGAATACCGTCCATTTCTCGAATCACACCGGGTACGGCGCATGGCGTGGCATTGTCCTGCCGGCCGAAACAGTGGGACGCATCATCGAGGGAATCGAGGAGCGCGGCGTCATGAAAGAATGCGACGGCGTGCTCAGCGGCTACATGGGAGACGCGTCCATCGGCGAAGTGATTCTTGACGCTTTCACGCGAGTCCGGCAAGCAAACCCCAATGCCGAGTACTGCTGCGACCCGGTGATGGGCGATGCCGGTCGCGGATTTTTCGTTCGTCCGGGCATCCCGGAATTTATGAGAGACCGGGCGCTGCCGGCCGCGACGATCATCACACCGAACCAATTTGAACTCGAATACCTTTCGAACCGGGTCGTGACAGACACCGACTCCGCGCTCGCGGCCGTAGACGCCGTCATGGCGCGTGGTCCGCGCGTGGTGCTCGTAACCAGTCTTCGGCGAGCCGATGCAAAGGTCGATTCCATCGAAATGCTGGCTGCGAACTCGACTCAGGCGTTCACGATCGAGACGCCGTATTTACCCTTAAGCGTCAATGGAGCCGGCGACATGACCGCCGCCCTCTTTTTTGCACACTGGCTAACGTCCGGTTCGATTCAAGCCGCCCTTGAAGCTACCACCGGGGCCGTTTTCAGCGTGCTCGAGGCGACCGCCAACTCCGGCGCACGCGAAATTCAGCTCATCGCGGCTCAGGCGGCGATCGTAACGCCTCCCCGGAGCTTTAGGGTGAAGCAGGTTCGCTAGTGTCCTGACCAACTCCTGATCACGGACAACTGATCGCTTCTTCCTGACAACTTCTTACTGCCCTCGAAATTTGACAATGATCTGGCCGGTTTCGACACGGACCGAATCGAGGCGGGAAAGGAAAATGTCTCCGTCCGGCAGGCG
>CAZMNG010000339.1:0-5307 GCA_964567505.1 uncultured Chthoniobacterales bacterium | reverse complement strand
GAGTGGCCCGATAGGCCCCTATTTGTCTGAGATCGCTGCAGTGCTCCATCGCAATGGCTACGCCCGCAGCACGATTCGCCGGCATCTTCGCGCGGCAGATCGATTTGGTGCGTGGATTCTCAAAGAGGGAATCTTGATTGTCGATATTAATGCTTCCATCGTGGATCGGTACCTGAAGGGACTGGGTCGTCAATTTTTCCCGTCTCGCTTAGGAGGAACATTGCCCGATAAGGCCTCGGGCTTACGGCAAATGGTTGAGATGCTCAGCCAACAGGGTGTTTTGCGGCCTGATGCCAAAGAGCAGCCACCAATTGGCATAGCCAGATGCGTAGCAGACTTTGACCATCACCTCGATCAAGTGCGAGGCAACGCGCCTCGCACACGGAAGATTTATCTCTGGTATGCTCGGCGATTTTTGCTTGAGCGTTTCGGAGCCGAGGAACCTGACTGGTCGACGCTAGAAGCCGAACAGATTACGGAGTTTGTTCGGAGAGAAGCTGCTCAGAAGCATCCTTCCAGTTGCGGTCAGGCCGTCACTGGCATCCGTGCTCTGTTGCGCTTTCTGGTCACCAAGGGCGTTGTTCGAAAAGGTTTGGAGAGAGCCGTGCCATCTGTGCGCACCTGGCGCCATTGTTCGTTACCGAAGCACATTTCACCAGACGAAGTACAGCGCGTGATCGAGGCCTGTGATCCCGCAACGCCGCTGGGATTGCGTGAGCGCGCCGTAATTATGCTATTGGCGCATATGGGCTTGCGAGCAGGCGAAGTGATCCATCTAAAAGTCAATGACATCGACTGGGCAGAAGCACGCTTGATCATTCGAGCCGGAAAAAATCATCGGGAACGAAGCTTGCCTTTATTGCAGATCGTCGGGGAAGCCCTGGTGGCATACCTGCAGCAAGCACGCCCGAGGACAAGCCAATATCGAGAGATCTTCCTTCGTTGGTATCCGCCGTTCCGTCCATTGCGAAGCTCTTGTACGATTAGCGCGCTAGTTGGAAAGGTTCTCAAGCGCGCTCGTGTCGAGGTGAATCGGCCCGGGGCCCATGTTTTCCGTCACACCCTGGCTACGGAGATGGCACGCCAAGGAGCAGCCTTTAAAGAGATAGCCGATATCTTGGGACACCGTTCGCTGGTTAGCACTGGCGTGTACGCCAAACTGGATCTGGGGTCGTTGTCCAAAGTTGCGATGCCTTGGCCGGGAGGTGCACAGTGAGCAGCAAAGATCTTTTACTCCGAGTAGAGTGCTACGTTGGATTGAGGCACGCGCTGGGCTATGTAGTGCGCTCCGAAGAGAAGCTGCTCAAAGACTTCGTGTGTTTCATCGGTGCACAGGCTATTACAGGACCAATCCGGGCTCAAATGGCCCTTGACTGGGCCTGTACATTTTCTCCGGGACGCGGCACTGCGGGACAACTAAACCGACTGAAAGTAGTGCGCGGATTCTTGTCCTATCTACAGGCGGCGATTCCAGAGACCGAGGTTCCCGCTCTTGGCCTGCTGGGCAACATTCGACGCCCAAAACCCTATCTTTATTCTCGGCAGCAACTCGAGGGGCTCATAGAAGCGGCTTGGCTGTTGAAGCCAAACGGGTCATTGCGCTCGCATACTTATGCCACGATGATCGGATTAATCGCTAGCACCGGGCTACGAGTGGGCGAAGCCATCCGCCTCACCTTAAGCGATGTTCATCTCCAGACAGATCAACCCCACCTTGAAGTCCTTCGAACCAAGTTTCGAAAATCACGACTGGTTCCTCTGCACTCCACGACTGCCGATAAGCTGAGACTATATGCAACGGAGCGTAAGCGTCTTTACTGCGACGACCTATCGGAGGCTTTTTTTGTCTCTACGGTAGGCACGCACCTGTGTTACAGCGCCGTTCGGAAGACCTTTGTCAGCCTCACGCATCTGGCCGGTATTCAGCACGGCAGCGGTAACACCCGGCCGTGCATTCATGGGCTGCGGCACACATTTGCGATGAGCCGCATGCTTGAGTGGTATAACTGTGGTTTGCCGGTCAATGACTTGCTGCCTAACCTCTCGATCTACATGGGCCATACGAAACCAGCTTGTACTTATTGGTATCTCACTGCGCTCCCAGAGTTGCTCAGCGCCGCTGGGGACTGCTTCCAGAAATTCGCCAACCAAGGAGCAGACCGATGAACGTCACAGCTAAAGTTCCTCAAACACTGCTAGGGCCTCTGCTGCAAAGCTTTTTCGTAGAACATCTTTGTAGCCAGAAGCGAGTCAGCCCACGGACAATAGAGAGCTACCGCGATACGTTTCGATTACTACTCCAGCACCTCCAGGCCAAGACGGGAAAAAACCCCTCTGCCTTGTCGATCGCCGACTTGGACGCTCCGGTGATCTTGAGGTTTCTGGAGAACCTCGAGCAGCAAAGACACAACCAGGCGCAATCGCGTAACGTTCGCCTTACAGCGATCCGTTCCTTTTTCCGCTTGGTTACGCTCCGTGACCCGGCCAGTATCAGTATTGCGACTCGCGTCCTTGCCATTCCGCTAAAGCGAACTGACCGACGTCTTGTTGGTTACCTTACGCGAGCCGAGATTGACGCAATCCTTGCCGCCAACGATCTCTCCGAATGGTCCGGACGTCGTGATCACGCTCTTCTGCTGACTCTCTATAACACCGGTGCACGGGTATCGGAGATTATATCTTTGCTGCAGCCACAATTCAGTTTTGGAACCAAGTCATTCGTGCAGTTCAACGGCAAGGGGCGTAAGGAACGCTCCGTTCCGCTGTGGCCGACTACGGCAAAGGCTTTAAAGGAATGGTTCTCTGAATCAGGCGACCATTCCCCAGCTGTCGCCTTCCCCAATGCCCGCGGTTCGTCTCTGACTCGCGACGGAGTTGACTACATCCTGCAACAAGCGATCGCACGAGCCGCTGTAAATTGCCCTAGCCTAAACAATAAACGTGTTTCTCCGCACATCGTTCGCCACACCTGTGCTCTCCATCTGCTGCAGTCTGGAGTGGACATCGCAGTGATTGCCTTGTGGCTGGGCCATGAGAACATCCAAACTACGCACGGCTACATTGAGGCCGATTTATCGATTAAGGAGCAAGCCCTTCAGAAAATGCTTCCTGCAGGCCAATCCGCAGCGAGATTTAAACCCGACGACACGCTGCTGACATTCCTTGCTTCACTCTAATAAAAATAAAATGCGGAGCGAGTTCTCCTCAAATCCAGTCCCAGAGCACATTCAACCCACTCACTCCGCATTTTCCTGTACTCGACATTTGGAGAGAAATGCCGAGCTCGGCATTTCTTTCCATATCTTCGAGAAGCACCTTTTGACCGCGGCGGTTGTAGAGTTTCGTGGTGCGGCTGTCGGCGCGGCCGGCGATGCGCTGAGCGGCTTCGAGGGTGCCATCGTTTTCCAGAAAGTTCGTGATGCCCGTCGCCCGAAATGAGTGAGGCGAATATTGAGCGGGGAGTCCAGCTTGTTTGAGCCGTCGTTTGAGCATGTCCGCGGCGTCGGTACGCACGAGCGGCCGCCGCGATAACTTGCCGGTCTTTCTCACAGCGGCCGGGAATAAAGGAGAACCTGGCTTGTTGCCCAGGCTGGTCGCTTTGAGGTATTCGTCCAGAGAACGAAGATAATGTTCGTATTAATTGCGTGGATCTTACTGGCGTACGGCTCCAGTGGCTTGGTAGACCGAATCGTAGTCTGCTCCAGGACCTGACGCACCGCTTGGGTTTCCAATAAAGCGGAGGATCGTTACCAGATTGCGGCGCCGGAAGGATTGACAGCCGAGAAACTTTTTGAGGCCCAATGGGCCGGCGCACTACTCGAAGCAACCTTTGCGCGGTTGCGGTGCGAGCTGGAATCGGAGGGCAAGGAGCATCTTTTCGAAGCGCTTCAAAGTTTTTTACCCGGGAGGGAAGAGCCTTCTTATCAACAAGTTGCCGATGCGTTGAATATGAGTCTCGGGGCGCAGAGCGCTTTGACCATTACCAGGTCGCTACCCACACCGATGGCACGTCTGTGGAGTTGGGTCGGGGCGCGATGGGCATCACCTTTAAGGCCTTCGATACGGTCTTGGGAAATGAAGTGGCTCTCAAGGTCATCGACGCTCGCATTGCGTCCCACCCCGAAGCGCGGGAACGTTTTCTGCGCGAAGCACGCGCAGCTGCGCGGATTCGGCACCCGAACGTCGCCTCGGTTTTTTACTACGGGACGCGCAAGGGTGACGGTCAATGCTTTTACGCGATGGAACTGGTCGCGGGCGAAACGTTGGAGGCGCGCCTGCGAACCAGCGGCCCACTGCCGCCGACTCTGGCCTTGGAAGTCATCGCGCAAATCGCCGTTGCGCTTATGCCGGTCGAAGCGCAAGGGTTAGTGCATCGCGATCTCAAACCGGCCAATCTGATGCTTGTTGCCGGGCCAGAGGTCGCGGTCAAACTAATTGACTTCGGGCTAGCGAAGGTGGCGGCTACTTCGGGGAGTGAGGCAGACATGAGTTACGGTGGTTTTAGCGGCACGCCCTCTTTCGCCAGCCCGGAGCAACTCACAAACAGCAGCGTGGACGTTCGTTCAGACCTGTATTCGCTGGGTATCACGCTCTGGGAGATGTTGACCGGCCAGACGCCTTTCCGAGGCACAGCCGTTGAGGTGATCCATCAGCAACAGCACGCACCATTACCGCTCGATTTGCTCGAAGCTGTTCCACAGCCGGTCGTCGTTCTACTTGACGCGCTCCTCGAAAAGGACCCTGCGCAGCGCTTTCAGAACCCGGCCGAACTTTTGAAGGCGATACCGACGATTATAGACGCGATCGACACACGAAGAACAATCACTCGTCAAAGTCTACAGGAGATGCTTCTTACCGATTTGCGTGTCGGACTTGTCAGGCCGTCAGCAAGACTGGGTCCTGAGAAAATTTCCGTCGCGAGATTACCTGTTACCGGAAGTGATGTTTTTGGGCGCGAACAGGATATTGCCCTTCTGGATGAGGCGTCGGCGAATCAGGATGTCAATGTCGTGACGATCGTTGCCTGGGCCGGAGTCGGGAAATCCACTCTAATCAACCATTGGCTCGGGCAAATGGCTGTTGAAAATTATCGTTCTGCGGAGCTCGTTTTTGGCTGGTCCTTTTACAGACAGGGTCGCAGCGGGGACTCTTCGCCAGCCGATGAATTTTTTGACGCTGCTCTCAACTGGTTTGGAGATCCAGACCCACGGCTCGGAACGGCATGGGAGAAGGGCGAAAGACTCGCGAAGCTGATGTCGCATCGTCGCACCTTACTGGTTCTCGATGGCCTGGAGCCGCTCCCAGCAC
>CAZMNG010000338.1:0-5317 GCA_964567505.1 uncultured Chthoniobacterales bacterium | reverse complement strand
GTTGGAAAAGTTTGCCCTCTGTCCGGATAGATGGAGCGATGATGATCTCTGTCTCCTGAAACTCGCGGAGATTTGCCGCACCAACATTGCCCATGCAGGTCGTGATGGCTCCGACCAGGTTCTGACTTCCGTCATCCACGTCAGCGGGACCGAACAATATTTGTCGCAATGGACCCGTGGTGCCGACGCGGATCCGCGTCCCGCGAGGCAGGTTTGCGTGTGGCGTCGCCATACCCCAGTGATAGCCTTTGCCGGGCGCCTCGATCGCTTTCGCGAATGCGCTGCCGATCATGACCCCGTCCGCACCGCATGCGAGCGCCTTGCAGACGTCGCCCCCTTTGCTCATTCCGCCATCAGTGATGATCGGGATGTAGCGCCCGGTCTTCTTGTGATGATAATCGCGCGCTGCCGCACAATCGACGGTGGCTGTCACTTGTGGAACTCCAAGCCCCAGGACGCCTCTCGAGGTGCATGCCGCGCCTGGCCCGACGCCGACGAGGACTCCGGCGACGCCGGACGCAATTATCTCGAGCGTAACATTGTACCCGACTGTGTTGCCAACGATGACCGGGCAACTCATCTCGCGGCAGAATCTCTTCAGATCGAGCGAAGTGTATTCCGTCGAAATATGCCGGACCGTGGAAACCGTGCTTTGCACAACGAACAGATCGACTCCGGCGTCCTCCGCAATTCGACCGTAGCGGTTTGCCTTTTGCGGGATCGAACTGACGGCGGCGATCACCCCGGCATCTTTAATCTCCTTAATGCGCGCGGCGATGAGATCTTCCTGAACCGGTTCCTGATAAATCTTCTGGAGAAGACCGGTCACTTGTTCCTTGTCGGCTTCGAGGACCTTCAATAGAACTTCCTGCGGATTTTTGTACCGCGTCTGGACTCCCTCGAGGTTCAGCACCGCCAGGCCCCCCAATTTGCCCATCTCAATCGCGAAACTGACATCGACGACGCCGTCCATTGCACTTGCGATGATCGGGATCGCCAGTTTCAGCGGTTCTTTGTCTTTTCGTGGCACGCTGAAAGCAATATCAACCTCATTTGGGTTAATGGTTACGTTCCCGGGGACGAGCGCAATCTCATCAAAACCGTACGTTGTGCGGGCTTTTCGGTTTCGCCCGATGAACATTGCCATACTGCTAAAATCCTCCAATCTTGTATCTCTCGTTCAAACTGCCGCAGCGAGGGCATCGTGGAAGCAGGTTGTTAGATTTGTCTTCGAAAATAGAGGCACAAATGGTGCATCGGACGCGGTAACGCAAGACCTCTTTCTCGCGACGCTGACGAAACCATTCATAAACTATCCAAAGCGAAAAAATCGCCGCGAGAAAAACGATCAGGTAGATGAAAACCAGTACGGGCAACTCTACACGGATCACGGCGCCCTCCCTCCCCACCGGAACGTTACGACGCCCCAAGCACGTTTTGGAGCCGGTTTGAACTTAACCTGACGGATAAAGTCGTTTGCCTTTTCGTCGATTTCGTTGTTGCCGCTCGATTGCATCAAAAAAACATAATCGACCGCGCCCTCCGTGTTAATAGCGGCAAAAATGGAAGTCGGCTCGGCAACAGCAGGGCTCGCAGGCAATTCCGGCAAGTCTGCCGGGGCCTGCGCCGCAAGCGTCGATGACAGCTCGACACTGGTCAGAAAGTTCTTCGGCGGCCCTCCGGCTGGAAGAGGAGGGCGTATCGGAAGGAGTGTGTCCGTGGAAAATATTGACGGGATACCCTCCTGTTTCGGTTTGACAACGTCTGAACTTCGCAACGGGACTGTGAGCGTGGAATAGATCGGCCGGTAACGTGGAGTGACCCGAGTGATCACGTCAGAATCGAATTTGGGTGCGCTGACCCTGGCTGGATCATTCATGGTGACCCAGTCCAGGATTTCCTTGTCCTGAGCTCTGTTTACATCGAGAACAGTCACCTGGGCAGCCGGAGGAAGGAGCGCGGTCGTCGCCGGGTAAACAACGCGAAAGAGGTAAAAACAAAAAATGTGCCCGAGCAAGGAGAGCGCGATCAAAATCGCCAACCGGTAATCCCACCGGCTTTTTCGCCAATCGAATGTAAAGCGCGCTTCCGGTTGACTCATTGTTCTTTTGGCGAAGTGGCGAGCACGACCGAATACCCGCTTTCGAGGCAGAGATTCATGACCTCCACCACCGAACCTTGAGGAGTCTGTTGATCCGCCTGGATAATGATCGATCGGTCCTTGGAACGATCGTCTTTCAGGCGCTGCCCCAAATCTTCGAGGTTAATCTGCTGATCCCGATAGTAGATCAACGGGTACGGGCCGGCCGTAATACTGACTATGATCGGGTCCCGCTGCGGACCCAGCGAAAATCCGGAGAATGGGAGATTTACGCTGATGCCAGGGTGCAGCAGAAACGTCGAGCTGACGAGGAACAGCAGCAATAGCAGGAAACAGATATCAACCAGCGGGATGACGAAGATCAGAAATGGATTCAGGTGGACAGATCTGGTCAGTTTCATCGGTGCTCACTTGCGGCCTGCGACTTCGGAGCAAATGCGATTATGGATGAATCACTTACGGTGTCGGACAGGAGATTGATCACCTCAATTCCAGCCCGTTCCATATCGCGGATCAGTGAATTCAAGCGGGCTGAAAGACAACAGTAGGCGAGGACCGTCGGTATGGTAACAACAAGGCCCGCCGCCGTGGTCAGCAGACTCTCGTAGATTCCTCCGGAAACATCGGCCAGCGTCGCGTAGCCGTTATTTGCCGAGAGTTGGACAAACGCCTGGATCAGCCCGGTCACAGTCCCAAGCAGACCGATCAAAGGGCAAATATAGGCGATCGCAACGAGAAGCCCGAGGTTACGCTCCAGGCGCCTGACTTCGAGCTGGCCGGCTTCCTGCGCAATTTCGCGAAGATCGTTCCGAGGCAAATAATGCCGGACCAGCATCGCATGAATGACCCTTGTGACCGGGACGAGCGTGGCCTGGCATTCCGCGCGCGCCTCGGCGAGATTCCGGTTGCGCAGCAAGTTCGCGAGGCCCTGTAGAAACTCTCCCAGATTGATCGCGGCGCGATGGTAGTACAGGACGCGTTCAGCAAAAACAGCGACGGAAACAACGCTACAAAGCAGGATGAGCCACATCAGCGGCCCTCCTTTTTGCATGTAGTCGATCATCCGAGACTAATAGATGAGCTATGGTCTCGCTGCAACCACTTGGCCGGGAACGAGAAACAGAACTGTTATTTCGGGGCTGGGTACGTAGTTCTCACGTCCCCGTGAGAAATGCGCAGGGAGTTCCAATCCGGCCTGGGCCGGATGAAAGTTCAGGCTAGTCGGCGGGTTGGCCGCCGGCCCCTTGAGTCAGATGCGGATTTTCCTTCCTGAACTTTTGCAACAGCGTTTGGGTGACGGCGTCCAGCGTCGCGAACACGTTCACGCCGGTGTTCGCAACGCTTTCAAAGCTTTGAAGCCGCTTTTTTCGATTATTGAGCAAGTACTCCAGATAGTTGACCGGCGACACATTCGAAAGGTCGCGCTTGTTGAATTGCAAAACGATGGGTATCTCTTCGAGCGTCAGGCTCTGCTTCCGGAGATTCTCTTCCAGATTGCGGATGCTTCCGACGTTTTCCTCCATTTTCTCCCACTGCGAATCGGCAACGAAAACCACGCCGTCCACATTCCGCAGGACCAGTTGCCGGGTCGAGTTATAGATCACCTGTCCAGGTACGGTGTAGAGCTGAAACTTCATTCTGAACCCGTGAAGCGTCAGAGCTTTGATCGGAAGAAAATCAAAAAAAAGTGTACGATCGGCCGCGGTGGCGAGGGAAATGAGGTCACCGCGGTAGGTCGAAGCGATCCGCGAATGAATGTAAACGAGGTTACTGGTCTTCCCGCCGAGCGCAGGCCCGTAATACACGATCTTGAATTGGATCTCTTTACTGCCGTAATTGATCGTCGGCATTGGAGTCAGCTCGGGTTTTCCGCGGCGCTCAACGCCTCGAGTTCGTTGACCACCAGCTGGATTTTCTCTCGGACACCTGGTTTGAACGGCCTGCTGTCATGAACTACGATCAGGCACAGCTTTCCGTGAACAAAGGCACTGAATTGGTGTGTGCCGGTGTATAGCGTGATTGCCTCGAGGGTTCCTGTCTGCACTTCGTCCAAGAACGGGTGCGTCCGCTCGAAAAGATCCGGAAACAGCGCGGCGAGGAATTTTTCCTGGGTCGGATCGCCAAGTCCACCGGCCAGTTTCTGACCGTCGAGCGTGCTTAACGTGCACGACCGTAGCCCCGGCAATTCGGCGACTTTTCGAAGTGTCGCAGCCAGATCGAGCGATTCGTCTGTCATGAAAATGGCCTGCAGCTTATCTGAAGCCGTGTCGGCTTCACTTGTCCCCAGCTCGATCTTCTGCGGGCCAACCTGTTGCTGCGGGCCAACCTCTTGCTGCGGGGCACCCTCTTGCCGCGGGCCTGTTTCAGGAAAAGTCTGGGCGAAGCGCCTGGCGTCTTCTTCGACATGTTCGCTGAATGGTGTGGCTACCTTGTTCTCAGGATGGTCGGACACCTGGTCTTTTCTGATCTCGATTACGTCTGCCGGCAGACGCGGAAAGATTTCCGCCAGCGGAATCGGGATTTCGGCCGCCGGATCGATCGCCGCGAAAAGGGGCTTCAAATCCGCAGGCAAACCCGCGACAAATGTCGACGCAGGAACGGTGACTCGACCATTTGGGAGCTGTGCTTTAATCGTATCCAGAGGGAGCGAAACCTCTGCGTCTGTCGGGGCGAGAGCGTGGATCGTCTGAGGCTCGAGATCGAGCGGGAAATCGGCAATGATCGGGTCAAGCCGAACCTTGATCTCGGGTGCAGCGCCCTGAGCTGCTTCGCTGATCTCGGTTGGTGAACCCGAAATTTGAGCGCCGGGATGGAGACTTTCGACCGATTGGGAGATACTTCCGTGGTGCGCGGCCGTCTGTTCAACATCCCTTGGTTCTGCGAACGAGAACGTGACTGGCGCGTCATCCGAAGGCTCGATCGGCCGCGCGAAGATTTCCGGACAGGAGAGACTTAGGATCGAGAGCGGGAGAGTTGCCTCTTTTGTTTCATCGTCAATCACCGCGTCCTCTTCAGCAATTTGGACCGTCCGGGTCAGGCTCGGAAACTTTGCCGTGAGCAAATGCGCCGGCAGTTTACCGTAAAAGGCACCAATTGGCACTGTGAAGTAGGGCCTTGCGGCAGGTTCAGCCGGTGCCGGTGCGATGACCTGTTGCTCGCCGGCATCGGCTTCGGTCCCGGTACTCGCGGGCGTTTTTCTGAACCAGTGAAGAAATG
>CAZMNG010000337.1:0-5318 GCA_964567505.1 uncultured Chthoniobacterales bacterium | reverse complement strand
GCGATCCCGTAGAAGCAGTCATATCGAGACTTTGCCCGCTTTTTTCAAGGCAGGCAGATGAAATTCTCGATTTAAGAAATTGTGTTAGACAGCGTATCCGGCCTGGACTCTGTGTCAGTTGCTATTTCAAGCTCGTCGTCGGAAGCGATTCTGCGTCGCAAGTGCTCTTGCGCCCCCTACGCGCCTGGCTGGAATCGAATATTGAAGTGGTGGCGCGGGACGGAGAGTCGATGGTCGTCGAACACCTGCCCTTGAAGCTTGATCCCCCGGATCTGGAGTCGTACTGCAGCCAGATCATCGGTGAGTTCCGAGACAACCGGGTCTATGCGACGGATCTCCTGACGCTCGAATTTCGTTACAAGCAAGCCGCTTGACCGGCCCATGCCTTGATGAGCCCCTAACTTTTCTTCTTCCGCGGTGGCGCGGTGCTCTCACGGATCATCATCTCCGGCCGAAAAAGTCTCCTGAGATCGGCTCCGGGGACGCGACGGATTCTGACAAACAGGATCTCGAGACTTTCGCGGGCCATGACACCGAAATCCGAGGTCGCCGTCGTCAGGGGAGGATAAAAAAAGCGGCCCTCCGGCATATTATCAAATCCGACGACGGAAACTTCTCTGGGAACTTCGATTCCGGCCTCATGTAACGCGAGAAGCGCCCCCATCGCGATTAAATCGTTCGCGGCGAATACTGCCGACCGATGAGTGTCGAACGACGATTGGCTAAAAATCGCGCCGCCTGGTTCGGCCTGTATCCAAGCGCGTCGATTCCCTGAAGGACGCGTTTGCGAGTCTCGGGCAGCACCCTTGGGTGATTGTTTATAACGCGCGAGACTGTCTGGTGCGACACGCCCAGCGCTTTCGCGACATCGTTCAAAGTTGGGCGTTTGCCGTTCGGTGACGGGGGTTGGCTCAGTCTCATGGACCTTGAGGATTCTGCGTTCGCGTCGATGTCCGGTCGACTCAAAACTTGGCGTGTCACTAAGTTTTTGACGCTGGACTATGTTCACGCTAACATTGCTTCCTTAACGCTCCCCACCAGATCACCCCGCCCGCGATCTTTCGTTAAACCCAATGGAATTCGAATCAGGGTCTAGCTGGCCCATCCTGCGTCGGTACCAAAGGGACCACACTCAAAAGATCGCTTTGCCACTAGGCGGAATCGGGACCGGTACGGTTTCGCTTGGCGGCAGAGGCGATTTGCGCGATTCAATTCTGGTCCAACGGTACTGCCTGGGGAACACTTCGTCAGGAACCTGAAGGGGATGCAATCTCCTGTCATCTGACGGTCGGGGGAGGGACGTTGAAGGTGCGAACGTTTACGCTTACAGGATTCGGATCCGCGAAGCTCGAAACAACCCGGAGTGCAGCGGCCGGCGAAGTCGTATCCTTCCGCGTCTGCAGAGAGCGTTAGAATAAAAGCGAGCGCCCCCTTCAGGCTGCGAAGAACTGTCGTGAGATTTTCGCGCGTCGCGCAGCTTACCGAAGCCAAACCTCGACTCGCCGGTTTTTTTGACGTCCTTCGTCTGTGTCGTTCGAAGCGATCGGGAGCGCCGTACCGTAGCCTGTTACCAGGGCCGGGTTAAGATTTTGTTTCTCCAATTCTCCTGCGACGGCTTGTGCACGCAAGCGTGAAAGTTTGGTGTTCGCCCGTGCTCCGCCGATGTTATCCGAGAATCCGAACAGGAGCAGCGTTTTGCCTTGGTAAGCGGGGCTGCGAAGCAGCTCGACCAATCGACGGACATTGTCCATTGCTTCGTCATCGAGCCGAGTGCTGCCCGTATGAAAATGGAGAATGATATTCAGCTTCGCTGCGCCCCGAGCATCGTCTGCATACCCTGGTGGCGCATCGGCGGGAATCTCGGGACTGACCAGCTCAATTTTCTGGCTCGAAAATTGCAGCCGTCCGATGTTGCTCGGACCGACACTCTTCGCGGCCTGTACCAACGCAGTGGCGAAGGTTTCAACATTTTTATCCTGCACGAACGATGTGACGGCGTCGTTCAGTGCTTTCTGAAACGCCTCGGGAGCGGCCCCTCCGTGTACACAGCTGGGAACGAGGTTATCCTTGGCGAACTCATTCATTGACCATTGATGATAACCGTCGAATTTCGACTTATCCACGTCTGTTCTTGCAGGAATGGAGCCCTTTAGCGGGTTGAACGCCTCCTGAGCTTCTTTGCTGCCTATGCTCTTTAACCATGCGATGGCGGATTCTTTATGCGGCGCACCTTTGGCCAGCGTAAATCCATCGGCAACGATAATGAATGTTCCGTCGGTTCCCGGATGGTTCACCCACCCGAAGTCCTGATTCTCTTTAAGGCCGGCTTTGATGAATTCGCCGTCTGCCCAGTCGCCCATGGAGTTGAACGCCACTTTGCCGTCCATCAATTCCTTCACGGCCTGGTCCCAGGTCAGACTCGCGTGATCCGGGTTGATATAAGTTTGCATCTTCGCGAAATACTCCATCGCTTTTTTCACTTTCGGGTCATCCCATTTCATCCGCCCGCTAAAAAGATCTGCCCACCCTTGGGGTCCGACTACTCCGAGCAGCGTGTTTTCGAATAGCTGCGCCGAAGCCCAGATTCCTGAGTCGCCCACGCCGAGTGCCGGAATGCCGGCCTGTTTTAACTTGTCGCAAATATCGAAAAAATCGTCGAAGGAGAGGTTACTGCCGATCTTGATTCCGTATTGGTCCAGTAATCTCTTATTGTACCAGAGCACGTTTCCATGGTGCACACCCGTCAGCACGGCGTACGCTTTGCCGTCTTGAGAAACCATGTCGACGAGCGCCTTTGGATAGGCTTTGTCCCAGCCGTCACTTTGATAAAGTTCGGTGATCGGGTCGCAGTACCCCGGATTGACATACTGCCCAATTAACTCCCAGCCCGGATGCGTTTGCCAGGTGTCGGGTGGATTGTTGACCGCGAGCCGGGTCTGCAGGACCGGCTTGGCGGCCGAACCGCTGCCTCCGGCGACGGTAGCGTTGATGATACTCACTCCGGGATATTGCTTCTTGTAAGTGTCGAACAGCGCGTCTAGCGCCGCGGCTTCACTGCCGGACGTCCACCAGGAAAACACCTCGAGCTTCGGACGCGTAAATTCGACGAACTTGCGTGTCCACTTGTTTTGTGGATTGGCCGGAATATAGAGATAGAGCCGCCGGGAGAGAGGGTAGGTTTGGGTCGTAACGGTTAGCGGTGTCGGCAGAACAGGTTTACCGGTCGCGTCGACGATCGCAACGACCTTTGTGCTCCGCGAAAACGATTGACCGGTAAAGCCAATTCCATTTGGGTCGGCCGCGACGGCATCGGCCAGCTTCGCGTTGTCTTCGAAGCGGGAAGCGCGCTCCGAGAGCTGTTGGGAACCGAGCACCGATGAACTGAACGTGTCGAGTGTCCCGGAATTGTCGTCCGGCGCGTAAAGATAGATCGGACCCGGAGTACCGCCCAGCTGAGACCAATCGGTTGTTTTACCGGTGAAGATGTCGGCTAACTGCTGTTTGGTCAGCGAGTTGACAGGGTTGTTCCGATTGACGACGATCGCGATTCCGTCCAGGCCGAGCAGGTTCTCGCTCGTCGATGAAGCTAAATCGCCGAGCCCGGCTGCCGCACACTTGCTCACCTCATCCGGTTTGATTGGACGCGATGACATCGCGATGTCGCAGTTTCCGTTTGCGAGATCTTCGAATCCGGTGGCAGACCCATGCGCTTGAATTTCGAACGTGACTGCTCCGTTAGACTCGCTCGGCAAAACCGCCTCGATGTCTAGTTCATCTTCTCTGGAGCCCGGCTTAAGCTGAACGGATGTAGCCCCTTCGTACTTTAAGAAATCTTCGCACAACGCTGGGATCAGCTCCTTTCCGATCGTGTTCGAACCATGGAGCCGCAACGCGAACTCATGTCCTGCCGGGCTCGAGGGCGGAGGTGATGCCGGTGGAGTATTAACCGGCGACGGCGCAGGTGTAGAAGCCTGTACTACGGCCGGTGTTGGTTGGGAGCCCGCTGGACCAGGTCGAGAGCTTTGTGCCGCCGTTGGAACCGGCCGCGGCAGAGGAGGAGCCTCTTGCGCAGTGGGATTCGCGTTGCCTTGCGAGCCGGCGTTGATTACCCTAAGACTTGCGAACTCCCACGTGTTTTGAGTGTTCTGCGCGGACCCGCCTGAGATACCGACGCATCCTCCGCCTTGTGGAGGCTGGCCGTTGATGGTGATCACTTGCTTGTCGTTTATATAAGCAGTTGCCTGCCGGCCTCTCGTCACGACACGGAGTTTGTTGTCCTGGCCGATCCCTTTGTTGATCGCTGCGCTTTCCGTCCATGCAACCGGCGTCAACCAGCGGTCCACTACGAAATGGCTGATTTTGAACGAGCCATTTGCGGCAATACTGAAACTATAAAAATTCGTGTAGTCCTTCGCCCAGAAGATCAGGCCGCCTGGAACGACCGGGTCACCCGCTGATAGTCTGACGTCCAGCTGGATGTCGGCGTCTTCGAACACATTCGACTCGTTCAGAACGCTCTGAGTCGTGTTAAGTACCGGTTTCAGGATTAGCTTCCCGTCTTTCACACTCAGGATGTCGCCGGCTGTGCCCCAACTCGGGTCCAGATTTGTGAAATCGTCTTCGTAGAGAACATCCGCGCCGAACGTGTATTTCACTGACGTACAAATCAGGAGTGCGATGACTGCGGAAATGCAGAGTTTATAAATATTCGGCTTCATATTTCGTTTTTGGTGTGCCTGACCCAGATCGACGGCAGCTCTTTTCCGTCGGGCTGCCGGTGCGTGGCCTCATTGATTGGGGGGCTCGGCCGGCGGTGAAATTGGTTGAGTTGAGGTCTTCGCTCCGGGGGCTTCACCTGCGTCTAACGGCAAGGCGATTCCAGATCGGCCCTGCTGTGCAGGTTCCGTGTTTTGTGGATTGGCCGGCGTCGTCCCGGTCGCTGCGGAGCGTGCCTGTGAGGCGACCAGATCCGCAATCTTCTGTGCCAACTGCGCCTTGTCCTCAGCATCCTTCAATCGGGCTTCTAACGCGCGTCGCTCAGCTATTGACTCAGCGTACTGCTTTTGAGACAGTTCTGCGCTCTGTTCGGATTTTGCCAGTTGATCCTGGAGAGTCGAAGTGCGGGCTGCTGCCTGACTGGCGTTCCGTTCGGCCAATTGCAGCTTGTCCTGAGCCTGTTTGAGCTGAGCCTCCAGAGTCGCACGCTGAGCCGAAGCTGAATCTGCGGCCGCCTGAGCTGATTGCAGCTTGTCCTGAGCCTGTTTGAGCTGAGCCTCCAGAGTCGCACGTTGAGCCGAAGCTGAATCTGCGGCCGCCTG
>CAZMNG010000336.1:2843-5319 GCA_964567505.1 uncultured Chthoniobacterales bacterium | reverse complement strand
ACCCGTCGCAAACTGCTTGGGAAGCAGTTTGCCGGGGCGAAAGTCTCCGCGGCTAGCCCCGATCTGGGCCGGATCGGCACTCCGTGCGCATTTCTCACGGGGACGTGAGAAATGCGGGCTAGAAGAAGAAATTTAGCCACCTGGCCCGAAAATCTCACGAGCCAAACGGCTCGTGAGATCTCGAATCTGTTTCTGCTGGCAGGGAGATTCAATCTGGTTCACTATGCCCCGACCTGTGCACGGAACTATGGCGGAATATTTCGACATTCTCATCGTGGGCGGTGGGCCTGCCGGGAGCACCGCCGGAACATTGCTGGCAAAGCAGGGATGGAATGTTGCGATTTTTGAGAAAGAGATATTCCCCCGATTCAAAATCGGCGAGTCCCTTTTGCCAGGCAGCCTTTGCACGTTTGAGCGGATGGGAGTGAAAAAGAAAATCGACCAGGCCGATTTCGTCGTGAAGTATGGAGGCAAGATCGTTTCCGCGTGCGGCACCCGTGCCAATCGTTTTCTCTTCAAGGATGTCTTCCGATGCAAGTATCCGACTGCGTATCAAGTCGAGCGGTCGACATTTGATAAGATTTTGCTGGATCACGCGGCCGAGACGGGGTGCCGAGTGTTTCAGGGGACCTCGGTGAGTGACGTTGCATTCGACCCGGACGGTGTCACGATTCAGGTTGGCAGTGACCGGTACCGGGCGCGGTACATGATCGACTCCTCTGGTCGCAACGGGTTGATCAGTTCGCACTATCAATTGCGGCGTAACTATCCGGACTTAAGGAAATTTTCCCTTTTTGCGCACTACCAGGACGTCGACCGGGAACCTGGAATCGACGGGACGCTTACAAGGATGGTCCGTTGCACGGATAAGTGGATCTGGACAATCCCGATCACGTCCGTAAAAACCAGTATCGGCATTGTCATGAACGTGGACGCATTCAGGCGAATGAAGCTAAAACCGGAAGAAGCGTACACGCGTATTCTGCAAGAGAATCCGCAGGTCATGTGCCAGTTGTCCAGAGCACGCCGCATAACAGAAGTTCATGCTGCCGGGGACTTTTCGTATCGAAGCAGACGGCTTGCCGGTGACCGCTGGATTCTGGCGGGCGATGCCGCCGGTTTTATCGATCCGGTCTGGAGCAGCGGCATATTTATTGCCGTGTTGTCCGCAGAACGAGCAGCAGATCTGCTTGACCGCACACTGCGTCAGCCACAACGCCGAGCGGCGGAATTTGCAAGGTATGAACGGCACATCGGGCGTGTTATGGACCTCTATCTGAAATTCGTCAACGCCTGGTACACACAGGAGTTTGCCGAGGTCTTTTTCAACCCGAAAGAATTTCTTAAGTTGGTCCCGGCCGTAAACACCGTGCTGGCAGGCAGCGAAAAATTTGCGCCGGATGTGCGCTGGCGGCTCTGGATTTTTGATTTTCTGGTTTTGTTGCAAAAGCGCTTCGCGATGATCGCTCCGCGCATGAGTTTTCAACCGAAATAACCTGTGATCATCGTGTGGTCCGTGCGGACGTTTTCGCGCAGGGTTGGCGAACAATTTGCAGGAGGCTTGCATCTCTGCGGCTGACCGCGCCCGCATCCGCTTATTTATGAATCTGCCCGAACGCGAACAGACTCAGGTTTACGACGTCGTCGTGATTGGCGGATCATTGGCCGGTGCCGCCACAGCGATCCTGCTGCTGCGAAAAAATCCGAGCCTGAAACTTCTGGTTGTCGAAAAGTCTACGCACTTCACGCGCCGGGTTGGTGAAGCGACCGTGGAAGTGAGCGCGTTTTTTATCGGGCGAGTCCTCGGACTGACACAGCACCTCAACGAGTCGCATCTCGTTAAACAAGGGATGCGATTCTGGTTCACGAACGATAAGGTGGCGTCGCTCGATCAGGCAAGCGAACTCGGCGGCAGGTATCAGGTGCGTCTTCCATCCTACCAGTTGGACCGGGCTGTTTTTGATGAAGAAGTTCTTCGCCGTGCCTGTGCTGCCGGTGCCCGGTTACTCCGCCCGGCCTGCGTGAAAGGGGTCCGGCTTTCGCCCGGCGGCGAGCAAACGCTGACGATTTCTGCCGGGGACGCCGTCGAGACAGTACGCGCCCGCTGGATCGTGGATGCTTCCGGCGTCGCGGCATTGCTTGCCCGGCAGGAAGGCTGGTGGGAATCGAATACTGCGCATCCGGTTGCAGCCGCGTGGGGCCGGTGGAAAGGAGTCAAGGATTGGGACGGGTATGAGCTTGCGCAGAAGTTTCCCGAGTGGGCCTGCGCGCCTTACGGAATCCGCGGCACTGCGACCAACCACGTCGTTGGAAACGGGTGGTGGAGCTGGTGGATCCCGCTCAAAGGCGGCGACGTAAGCGTCGGTGTCGTATTCGACCCGCGTCTGGTGGACTGGCCGCAGCAGGGAGGCAAACTTGGGGATCGTCTTAGGAATTTCTTGATTCAACACCCTGTTGCGCGCGAAATGCTGAGCGA
>CAZMNG010000336.1:0-2743 GCA_964567505.1 uncultured Chthoniobacterales bacterium | reverse complement strand
GCCTGTTTTTCGAAGAGCTATCACAGGTGGTTTCAGGCTGTCTACAAAGACAAGTATGAGTACATTGGCGAGTTCGACCTGATGCGGCTGGCCTTCCTGCTCGATCTTGGTCTCTATTATCTCGGCATCGTTTCGCAACCGTTCAAGCACGGGATCAAAGGACTTGAATCGCCACCGTTTACCGAACCTCTTTCGAGGCCGGTCTTTGACCTCATGCGCACGTACAATCGCCGGTTTGTCGAAATTGCGCGTCGCCGTCGACGGCTGGGTTTGCTAGGAAGAACAAATATGGGCAAGCGCTGTCTTGCCAACGGATTCACTCTCAGCCGGGCCGATATTCGGCTGATAGCGAAGATGCTATTTCGGTGGTGTTGCCTCGAGGCCACGGAAGGTTGGCGCACTTGGTGGCAGCACCCCAAACCACCCCAGCCGTCCGGTTCGGTGCAAGGGCTGAACCGGATCGCCAGTTGATCATCCGATTGTTTCTCGCCGATTCGTGCGAGCGCCGGCCAACGGTCGACCATCACCGCCTCGAATCTTTTGTACCTTCGAATCGCGGTTTGGCATTCTTGCGGTGTCGAACCATGCAAACGGAAAATACCACCGGAAAGCTGTTGCAGACGATCTTCGGGAAATATCGCCGCTCCATTCTCGCGACTTATATCGTTACGCTGCTGGAGAATCTGTTCGAACTGTTTTACCCGTCGCTGACGGGATTGGCCGTCAACGGGCTGCTGAAACATAAGCTGAGCGGGCTTGCAATGCTACTCGGCGTCTGGCTCATCCATACGTTGACCGGGGTATTTCGCCAGCGGTACGACACGCGCGTTTTTTCTTCCATCTATACCGATATCGCGTCACGGACAGTCGCCGATCAGGAAACGATGGGAGTTTCCACCTCCCAGATCGTTGCCCGTTCATCGCTCTCTCGCGAGTTCGTAACGTTCTTTGAACGCGACGTCCCGGCAACAGTTCATTCCGTGTTCGGTCTGCTCGGCGCATTCGTTCTCCTTCTGTTTTATGACGCCTGGAGCGCGGCGTTCTGTCTGATGCTGCTTGTCCCTCTGGCCATTTTGAACCGTGGCTATTCAAAGCGCACTCTGACATTAAACCGAGGCCTGAACAATCAGCTCGAACGCGAAGTAACGGTGCTCACTCGACGGAAATCGTCCAGAGTGCTCGGCCACTATCGCCTGCTTGCACGGTGGAGAATCCGTTTGTCGGATGCCGAAGCCATGAACTGGGGGGTGATGGAACTTTTCAGCATCGGGTTGTCAGCCGCCGTCATCATTCGCGTCGCTTCCTTGCCGCATGTCCAGCCGGGAACGATCTACGCCATGCTCGCGTATCTCTGGAATTTCATCGCAAGCCTTGATCATGTTCCAGCGCTGGTCCAGCAGTTGAGCCGGCTTAAAGATATCGCGCAGCGGATGAACGAGAATGCTTCCACGCAATCGGAACCGATCTGAGGTGATCGAAGGAGGCAGTTGATTTATGCGCAGACTGAATTACCTTGATGTCAAGATAAACTTGAGACTGCTACTTTTCTAATTTGTATGAAACCGGAGTTACTTGGAATTCATCATGTCACCGCCGTGACGGCCAACGCCCGTGCAAACCTGCATTTTTACACGCAGGTCCTCGGGATGCGCCTGGTCAAAAAGACCGTTAACCAGGATGACGTCAGCGCGTATCATCTGTTTTATGCGGACGCGAAGGGATCCCCGGGCACCGATCTCACATTTTTCGACTGGGCCTCTACTCCGCCTCAGCGTCATGGTAACAACAGCATCAGTCGAACCAGCCTTCGTGTCGGTCAGCGCGAAACTCAGCAGTGGTGGCTGGAGCGATTTGACCAAAATGGCGTTTCGCATTCGCCAATCCAGGACAGAGGCGGTCGCGCCGTAGTCGATTTTCGGGATCCAGAAGGTCAGCTGCTAAGCCTTGTCGATGATGGCAGACAGGGAACCGCATTCCCGTGGTCCGCCAGTCCAATTCCGCCAGAGCATCAAATTCGAGGTCTCGGCCCGGTCACCATTACGGTTCCAGCGCTGGAGAAGACCGGCCGAATTCTTACAGACGTGTTGGGTATGAGGCCGGCGTTGCAATACGCCGATCCTGACAACGCGGATTTCTGCGTCCATGTGTACGATATCGGCGCCGGCGGAGCATCGGCTGAATTGCATGTCCGCGTCCGGCCGGACCTTCCGCGTTACCGTCCCGGAGCGGGTGGGGTGCACCACGTCGCCTTCCGTGTCGCAAATGACGAGGTCTATCACGCGTGGGCAAAGTATTTGAGAGATCTCAGAATTCCGAACAGTGGCGAGGTCAATCGATACTACTTCAAGAGCATCTATTTTCGTGAACCGAGCGAGATTCTCTTTGAACTGGCTACTGACGGCCCTGGGTTCGCCGTCGACGAAGAGGCGTCCAGCCTTGGGACCAAATTAGCGCTCCCGCCATTCCTGGAAACCAGAAGAACCGAGATTGAGGCCAATCTCAAGCCGCTTTGAGCAATCCACGAAAAGCGGATTAAGTGTGCGTCAGAGTTTTTTCCTGGACTATCCTGGAACCCGCCTTGGGTTTGGCCCTGCCGCTCAAGCCGTGCTCTATTGGACTGATGCGCCAAATTTTAGAGACTGAAGACCACGTCCCGATTCCGCCGATGGTGTATTCCGATCCGTTCTACCGGATTACCTACCTTATCAAAGAAGAGATCCGCAAGTACAAGTGGATCGAAGGT
>CAZMNG010000335.1:3788-5333 GCA_964567505.1 uncultured Chthoniobacterales bacterium | reverse complement strand
TCATAGCTTCGAGCGCAGTTATAAGGCAAACGCTTGCTTCGGGTGAGCCGGTTGGTAGAACCAGGTTGGTAGGGAGGTTAAGAACGGTTTCTTCCCGGAACACAACTTTCTGAATGCTGCCCTAATCCGGATAGGGTCTTGAAGAGTTTACGGGTGAGTTTTTGCGAAGGTTGATGGGAGAGGGGCATTTTTAACTGATGCTATTTGCCTCTATTTGGACATCCATTTGGCGTCTTTAGCCGGTTTTTAATCAAATGCCGATCCGGTGGCTATCGGCGGGAAAGGAGCTCGATTTAGCAGAAAAGGTACATCGCGTTCCGTCATCCGTGTTGGCCATGCGGCTACTAAACAGGCGCAGACGCCTGTTCTACCCTGGCGCTTCCCGCAATGTTACGCAGGCGTCTCTTTACCTCCGAAGCCTTGCCGAAGGACGGTCTGCCTGCGGCCTGACTTTGGCGCTGGGCTGTTATGTTTTAGCCTTTCAGGCCATCCAAACTTGGGCAAACTCCAGCGGGCGTTGCAAGCAACGCCCCTCCAGAGACCGGCTGTTTGAGCGTTTTTCAGCAGAATCGTCAATATTCATTTCGCTGAGAAGCTTTATGGTTCCATTGTGTCGCCGCCCCGGCCGCCTCAGTCATTTCCACATACCGGCAAACCGCATTCGCCAACTGCATCTGCCTTGGACTTCTGCACTCAGGTTCGAGAATCCGTTGGCTACCGACCACAATCACCATGGCTTGCGCGCGCGACGTCGCCACGTTAAGCCGATTGAGACTGTAAAGAAATTCCATTCCGCGTGGCGCATCTTCCGGCGACGACGTCGCCATGGAGTAGATCACCACCGGGGCCTGCTGACCCTGAAATTTATCCACTGTGCCCACGCGCGCGTTCGGCAGCCGTTTCCACAAATCAGACACTTGTGCGTTGTAAGGAGAAACGATCAGGATGTCGTCCCATAGCAACGGACGACTTTGCCCCTGGTCGCTAATCCAATTGACGCCCGGTTGAACTAGGCTTTCGACAAGACCGGCGATGCACTCGACCTCTTCCGGCGAAGCGTTCTGGTTGCCCTCGTGGGGAACCGGGACGAACCAGAGACACGATTCGCCCAACCACGGATGCCCCTCGATTTTCTGATTCTGAAGTCCTTGACGCGAGTGCAGCCGGTTCTCGTAGAATACCTCCGAAGTGAATGCGCAGATCCCGGGGTGGAGACGCCATGTCTCTTCCAGGAACAACCCTTTATCGGCGGGGATTGTCTTCGCGCCGGCAAGTAAATGTTCCAGCGCCGAGATTTCAGCACCTTCAGGATGGCTGCCCTTCAAAGGTTGCTCCAATTGCTGTGGGTCACCGAGCAGGACGAGGTTTTGCACGGCCTGGGAAGCGGCCAGGACATTCGCCAGAGACATTTGACCGGCTTCGTCCACGAAAAGAACGTCCACCGATTCAAAGTATGCCTCCCTTGCCCAAAGCCAGATTGTGCCGGCGAAGATCTGAGCGCCTTCACCCCGACCGTTTGTGAGCGTCGCTTGGGCGATAACGTCG
>CAZMNG010000335.1:0-3778 GCA_964567505.1 uncultured Chthoniobacterales bacterium | reverse complement strand
ATGCGATTGGCATGGCGTTGTCGGTCGTGAGCTCGATGCCGGGCGGATTGGCGTCCGGTTTCTCGGTTACCTTTTGGATGCATCTCAGATCGTTCAAACCGATTTCTTTAGCGACCTCGATCACCTTATCGAGCAGATTCCGAATGACCTTGTGGCTTGTTGCAGTGATACCCACTTTCTTTCCTTGGCGGACCAGGTCGCAGATCATGTGTGCGCCCGTGAACGTTTTGCCCGCGCCGGGCGGTCCCTGAATCGGCAGAACGGAATGGTCGAGCAACCTTCCGGTCCGTTTTGCGGCCTCGAGATCCGATTCATTTGGGCCAACAATGGTGCTACCCCCGTGTGCGAGGCGCGGGGATCGCTTCAAAAGGAGGTCCCTTGCTGCCCGGTACGGTCCCGGCGTATCTACGCCATTCAAGCTCACCCAAGTGCCCAGTCGGAACAGCGCGTCTGCCAAGGCTGTGGTGTTCGGACCGGTTTCATCCTTGAAAATGGATGCCGGATGAATCTCGGCCGTCTTTCTCGTTTTTTTGATGTCGATGGTACGTGCCGCAATATCGATGGCCACTACTTCCCCGATTTTTTCGCCCTTTTGACACACGGTGTCCCCGGCGCGGAGGTCTGTCTCCTGGTTGGGGAACGAATAGCGATCGGTCGGAATTTTTCCCCGGACTCCGATCCGTTCCACATATTCTAAACCCGCCAGTGCGGATCTCTCCTCTAGCAGTTCTTCATCCGTCAGGTCCTGCAAACGGAAATATTCCCACCAGCTGGCCTTGGATTCCCTCCGATGCCAGTCGAGAAGATTAGCCAATAACCAGCGCGCGGCTTCCTCCTTGTTTCGCAGCTCCACATCGGCCGGAACTCCTTGAACCAACTTTTCTGCCAACTTAGCGGTTTGTTGCTGGCGCTCTCCGATCGCCTCGGGAGGAGCGCCCTCCGAAATCTGTGGGCGTGGCAAGCGGATTCCCGCTTGCTCCAGCCGCAGGCGCTCGCGCTCGAGCCAATCCCGCAACGACCGGGTCGATAAACAGTCGTCTGCGTTGTAAAGCGCGATCGTTTTCTGGATGGATTCATTCGCTGCACCCGCTCGCCCAAGTTCCAGGCTGTGCTCCATCTGGCGCATCGCGGTTCGCGCATCCTCCAATGGCATCTGACGCCGAAAGCGGTGAAAAATCTCCAGCGCCTTGAGTGAATATTGTTCCACGCCGGCGCGAATCGATCGCTTCAAAACGGTGTGAAGATCGATGAACAGCTCGGCTCGCAACATCCGGTCGATTTCGTCCTCGCGCGTCGCATACCGGCCCATCAGTCTCTTCAGCGCGGAGGGTTCGTACGGCGTGAAATGATAAATGTGCATTCCCGGTTCCCGATTCCAGCGGGTCATCACCGCATCCACAAACCATTCGAACGCTTGTCTCTCATCTTCGGCTGTCAGGGCCCATCGGGAGTCATACGCTACTTCACCTTCCTCGTTTTCATGGACAAAACCGAACAGGTATTCGCGTCCACCGACGCCCACGAAAGGGTCGCCTTCCAAGTCAAAGAAAATGTCCCCAGGTGACGGTTCCGGGAGCAGGGAAAAGCCGTGCTCGGCTATCACTTCGAGCACCTCATAAACAGGCTGGACACAGTTGCGTGCCTCTACCTGAACCCGCGCTTGTTCGCGGACTTTGGCGTATCCTTCCCTTGATCCGTACTCCGGACGATTCCGGATCGGTAAGGGAAGCGCGGCGAGCTTCTCCACAGTATTTACATCCCATGCAGACAGCTGTTTCCGCTGTAGCCGGCTGATTCCGGCCACCAGCGACAAATGATCCTCTTTGCGCCAATGGGTGTCGCACTCTCGCCACCAGCGGCAGATATCGCAGTGAGCTGTCGGTTCAGCGCTGGTCGCGAGCCTTCGCTCCACCGCCTCCACTAACCGTCTCTTGACGTATCGATAGTAGGCTGCGAAATCCAGTACCCGATATCTCTCCGGCCGGAAATCCGCTCCGAACGGTATAACGTACATTGACTCGGGCAATACCCCTTGGATCAAGGCCAGGAGTTCGGAATACAATGACAGCTGAAGAATAGTGGCCGCCTTCGTTTCGCGAGCAAGTTTGCAGTCATAGACCTCGTATGACCAATTGCCAAATCTCCCGGGGCGCTGAACCCGACGCAACACGTCTGCTCGCCCAAACCACCGACCGTTTGTGAGCGTCGCTTGGGCGATAACGTCGACACCCTGTTTCATCGCGGCGATGGTTTCGGTTGCGGCTATCTCTTCGTGATCAATATCCCGGAGATCGGCAATCGACGCTCCCTGTGCTTTCAAATGTTCGAGATACGCATTTTCATGAGCTAAGCCACGCTCCCGAAGTACGACGAGATCAGGTGATTGCCAGTTCGGAGCCGGCTTGGCCCCGGTCGCTACGGCAAGATCCAGCGATGTCAGGTGACGGCACGCGAGATGGTTAGCCAGATCAGTGGCTGACAGGCGAATCTGTCCGGGATCGGATTTCATAAGGTGGAATAGATATTGCGCAACAAGTCCGAAGTAGGCAAAGCGTTCCGCTTTGCTTCCCTTCCGAGCAATCCGAAACGGTTTGCCTACAATTTATCGCCTCAACTTAGCGCTCTCGTTCTGTTTTCGCCCTTCGGGCGATGAACAACCGCCAGCAACTGTCGCGCACGGTTGGCTCCCATGAAATAATTCATCTGCTCTTGCGGCGCGGTGAGTTCGTCGAACCTCTGCACGTCGATCAAAACAACGGGTAGGGTCGCATCTCCGAGGCGACCGCTATTCGGGAACTCGCTGGATTCAACGATACCGTGGCGCCGCAGGAAAAAGCTTGGTAAGGACAGCTCTCCGAGCTGTCCTTGCGGGCACGGGACTCAATGGGGCCGTCGAACGGTCGCCTCGGAGATGCGACCCTACCTGCGGCTCGTTCGGTTCGGAGATGCGACCGGCGCGACGTGATACGATACGGACGGGCTCAGCCGGAAAAAGCGCGCTAGGGCAACGACTCGGCTGAGCTCGTCGAAGTCTCTCCGAGCTAACCTTGCGGACGCGGGGCTCAATGGGGGGCCGTCGAACGGTCGCCTCGGAGATGCGACCCTACCGGGGTGGTGCGAGTTTACCGGCTTCTTCCGGTGCGTAAACGTAAGGCCACGACTCAGGATCCGCGGTGAGTCCCGCTCGCACGGGATTCATCTTGATATACTTCCATTTCTCATCGTGGCTTTCGTCCCGTCGTAAGCGATGATCAAAGAAGTTTCGCTGGAACTTGATTCCAACCTTGTTGCTTAGAAAGCGTTTCCAATCGCTGACGATACGGCCCATGTCTCCGCAGAAGGGGAAGTCCACCAGAGCATGAAGATGATCCGGCATCAGGAGCATTAAGCGCATCGACCATTTACCCAGGGATTCGTAAACTTGAACGCTTTGAAATATTTCAGCGGCGCGTTCGGACGTACAAAGCGCGTTAACCCCGCGCTCGTGACAGCAGATGGTTAGAAAATATGTGGCGTCCCATTCGGCAAATACTGGGATCGTGTGGTCAAGGCGCTTACGATCAGGGAAAGGACAAGACATTCCATAACATAACACGGGATATTCGTGTTTCAATATCTGCGCGCGATTCGGATTGAACTGCGCAATCTCGACCGCGCATCAGGTAGGGTCGCATTTCCGAGGCGACCGCTGTTTGGGGGTGGGATCAAGGGACAGGTCAAAATTCGATTAGAAGCAAAGCGCGTGTTGGCTCACTGAACCGCCCAAACTCCTCGTCGG
>CAZMNG010000334.1:0-5335 GCA_964567505.1 uncultured Chthoniobacterales bacterium | reverse complement strand
GGTGCCGACGAGCTTTCCCAGAAGCTCGCCGCATTTGGCGCGGGCGCAGTCGACTTTGTTACAAAGCCGATCCTGCCCGAGGAAGTTGAAGCGCGGGTTCGGACCCATTTGCGGATTCGGGACTTGCAGGCCGAACTGGAAAAGAAAAATCAGGCTCTGTCCGACGAGATTGAACTGAGATTGGATGCCGAAAAGCAGCTCGAGGCCAAGCTTGATCAGGCATTCGTGATCGCAAGTCACGAAGGCGGAATTCTTTTCTCGACACGCCAGGCGGATATCCTGTTGCGCGCATTTTTCCCTGGCGGCTCGATTGCGACATTGCCAGATGCGGTCCTTCGTTGGATAACCTCCCCAGACCGGCAGAAGCCCTTGGTGATTCCTGCATCCGGCAAAGGCGATTTACAGATTGAACACCTCGCAACATCCGATTCTCGGATGCTGGCATTTTTACGCCTGGAACAGCGCAATAGCTCATGGGGTCCAAAAGCCCTGTGCACCCTCGGACTCACCGCCCGCGAAGCGGAGGTGCTCTACTGGTTTACCGAAGGGAAAACAAACCCGGAGATTTCTACGATCCTGGACACGACCCTTCACACCATCAAGAAGCATAACAACAAACTGTTTGCAAAACTCGGGGTCGAGACACGGATGGCGGCCGCGCGCTTGGCGATGAGCGTCTTAACTGCCCCGGCAGCTTGAGAACCAGCCAGTCCGGCTGGCGATTGAAAATAGCGCGTTGGTGCGGGAACCCAATCCATTTAGGGTCACTCTCGTCGATGTTTGAACTAATTCGACTTGATCCCGTCGATTTGCGCTCTGAGCGTTGACCGCCTGGTGGCCGGGATCCTGAATTCCCGCCGGAGATGCCCGACCGTATTGTCATCGCCATGGAGTGCCCATGGTCCGTTCGGAACTTCCCACGTGTTGACAAACTTCCAGTCGCACACGTCCATCCCGGAGAACCCCAGGTAATCCCGAACTGCCGGACTAACGTCAATCCCGGCATCATGATTAGCGTTCGGGTGCGGGCCTTCATTGCCGAAGACATACTGCCAATGATCGGTCTCGTAGGGGCCTACATCTTCCCATTGAGCGTAACAGACCCGCTTTCCGTGTCGAATTGCAACCCATCGCCCTTTGCAAACAGATTCCCCGTCCCGGACGAACGCTGCGTTAAACCATGGGATAATTTTTGACGCATCCGGCTTCGTGTGATGCTCACAAACGTCATTGTACGGCAAAGCCACGTAAAACGGATTGAGCTTCGGCACAAAGGTCACCGGCATAAAGTCCAGCCGCAGGATCGGATCGTCGTTCCCTCCATAATGAGTGACCCAATCTCCGTCCCAGGCGCTCTGATCATTTGAGATCGGATTCTGCTCCGATGCTTGTTCGCCGATCCAGAATACTGTCGCCATTATCTTGTACCGCCACGGGAGCGGCGCGCCACCTCCTTCTTGGATCCGGTTGAACGGGTCCGCCATAAGGTCGCCTTCGCTTTCGATACACGAAGCTGTGCTATAAGGATTTCCCGCGCCGCGAAATACCGTGTGCGTCAAAGAAACCCCGCCATTGCGACCCGGATTGCGTGCTGGCTGCGCAAGCAGCTTAGCGCTTTGCAAGGAACAGAAAAAGCCTATCAGCAAGAGAACGCCGCCGGTATTATAACGCCTCTCCATAGTCGTTCCTCATTTCCACTCGGCGCATCCAGGATCGCAAACCCGAAAGTGCCGGGACTTGCCGGGAAATTAAACTGATTTTCATTTTCATAGTCGCTTTCGACGCGCCAGTTCCCGCACTGAATTACGCAGCGGCCGAGGGTTCGTGTGGCGCCTATTTTGTCACAGCCGCTGCAAGAAGCCAATTACCCGATGGGATGAGTTCGCGTCGTGGCTCTGCGGCAAAAAGAATTTTGCCGGCGTATGAAAGCGCTATCTTTCGAAGAGTCGCACCAGGAGACTGACTGCTGCAAAAATGCCGGAAACCGTAAGCCACGTTTTCCGGGCTGGGGTAAGCCGCCCTTCCTGTTGCAAGTAATTCCAGACTGTGAGAGCCAGAAAAATGATCGCAAGATTCGTTAGAATCGTGTCGGCGTTCATGGCCTGAATATTTCACAATTTTTTCAAACTTGTGAAATATTCACAAGCCAAAGCGTTCGCGACAGTCGAGCAGGATCAGGCCCGCGGTTGCCAGCACTTTGGTGATGCGAAGACCCTCGGGTATCACTTGATCGAGCGGGACATGGTAGTCGGACGCAACCTGTTTCAAAAGTGCTTCTAGCGTCTCCGAACCGTCGAAATGAGCCGTCAGGTTCGCCACCAGGGCGTCCAGAACCATTTTTGCAGGCAGATCCCCGGTTCTCTCCAGATAACTGCGCTCGATGCTCCAGGCGCATTCCCGTCGCACGGACTCCGTCATCAGCCGGACCTGCGGCGCCAAACGCGGCCGCGCGCCCAAAAGCGTCCCTTCATTTTTCGACTCCACAATATCTCGCGTCGAATATCGTTCCCGCAATAATTCACCGACGCGTCCGGCGGGGCGTGTTTGCATTTCTTCGACCCAAAACCAGTTCTCGGCGGAACGGCGCCGCAAAGTGATCAACCCTCCGCAGATCGATTTCACGCGCCGCTCATTTAGATACGCGATTCTTTGACCGAACGATGCACCGGCTGATTCCGGATCAAGATGACCCTGCTCGACAGCCCGCTTACGCGCGTACTCCGCAGGGCTGAATTGATAACCCCACCAGACGTGGACATCGCAATGGCAATTCTCGAACCAGGCTCTGAGACGCGCTTCCCACGGTTCAGATTCGAGTTCTGCCCATTCGCAGACCATCTGCAATACACCACCCTCCTTGAGATATTCGGGAGCGGTTCGCGCCAGCGATTCGACGAATCCGTCCAAGTCGAGCTTGTTTTCCGAGTAAAGCAGCCCGCTGGTTGGAGCGAGAATGAACGGCGGGTTACTAACGATTAAATCGAATCGACGCGCTGCCACGGGTTCGAAACGGTCCCCGAACAGGAATACGACATTGGTGACACCGTTCAACGCCGCATTGATCCGTGCAAAGCCCAGCGCCCTGCGGTTGACATCGGTGGCAATCACCGTTGCGGCCTGGGGCGCTAAGGCCAGTGCCAGAGCGCCGCATCCTGTGCCCAGATCCAGGTAACTGCCTCCAGGACACGCAATGCTGCAGTTAGCCAGAATCCGGGTCGTTGGATTCACTCCCAGAACCAGATCCTCCCCGTGCGCGCTAAACCGCTGGCGGGAATCGAATGCAAGCAGCAGTTCGCCTAATTTTGTGAGCGTACATGCGCCTTGCAATCGTTCTCCATTAAGCTGCAAGAGTTCCAATTCCAGCAGCGCCTTCAGAACGTTTAGCGGAATGAATTTTTCTCCCTCGCTGAACGCCACGGCGTCTCCCAAATAAAACAGGCGTATCAACAGATTGAGCGCCGGATCCCCGGTAACCGACCACCCGGATTCCGAAAGTGTGGCGAGAGCGCTCCAGGGCAGTTCGGAAAGTCCAAGCCGATTGAGGGCCTCTTCCGTGTAGCCTCGCCTGCTGAAGAATTCCGTGATCGCGTGGGCAGATTCCAAAAAGGCTTCCATAGTGCCGCGGCCTTTCCTCTCACTTCTGACGGTCTTTTGCAGTAAGCACCAATATTGCCTGGCCACAAATCTGGAAATCGAAATCAGTTGGGGATCGGCCTTTTTTGAACCGGAACCCTGATTGCCCAGGGAAATATCGTCACATCGGTGAACGGTCTTGGGTCTTAATTTGTAGTCAGCGCAGCATTTTGCTTTAATCTACCCCCGGAATGCCTACCGCCGATCGATATCAACAATACGAAATTCTGCGGCGGCAGGACGGCAGCTTTTGGGAGCTTGGCCGGGGAGCGATGGGGATCACCTACAAAGCCTATGACACAAACTTGCGCTTTCCAGTTGCTCTGAAAGTCATCAATTCCGCCTACCTCGATAGCGACACGGCGCGGCAACGTTTCCTTCGAGAAGCCCGCGCTGCGGCAGCGCTCAGACACCCCAACGTCGCCTCAGTCTTCAATCTTGGCACGGTTCAGGAAAATTATTTCTACGTCATGGAGTTCATTGACGGAGAAACTCTCGAAGCCCGCGTGAATCGCGAAGGCCCTGTGAAGCCTGTTGAAGCCTTGAACATCGCTCTTCAGGTCGCCCGTGCGCTCGCGGTCGCAGCAAGGCAGCAACTGGTTCATCGCGATCTGAAACCGACAAATTTAATGCTAGTCGATCAAGAGGGCGAACTGATCGTCAAAGTCATTGATTTCGGCCTCGCGAAGGTAACAAAGGATACAGGCGAAGACTCAGCAGCGCTTACGTTGGGTGGATTCGTTGGTACTCCACATTTTGCCAGTCCGGAACAGGTGGAAGATGGCGACATTGATATTCGCTCAGACATCTACTCGCTCGGTGCCACCCTCTATTTCGTGCTGACTGGGCAATCCCCTTTCTCAGGCTCGGTCGGCCAGATCATGAGCCAGCACTTGTACAAACCGCTTCCAATCGAGCCGTTAAGAGGTTCGCCAGAATGCGTCGCATCGCTCGTGCAGCGCATGATGGAGAAAGATCGGAATGCCCGACCGCAGACTCCGCAGGAATTGCAGAAGGAAATCCTCGCGTGTCTTGACAAAATTCGCGGATTGGCCACCGAAGGCGGACGAGCAACCGCTCAACCGGTCAATCCTTCTGAAACGCTCGACCTCAGCGTCGCATCCAGCCAACCATTGGCTCCAGGCGTCACGGTTGCGCAAGTCTATAAACTCATTGAAGAAATCGGTGATTCTCCCGGTGGGCGAAGATTTCTGGCGGAAGATCTTTTGCACAACCGAAAAGTGAGTCTGCTGGTACTAAGTCCCAACGCGTTGGACGATAAATCGTCGCTGACATCTTTGCGTGAAACGGTGAATCTCGCGCGCAAAGCGCCCCATCCGATGCTACGTGAGGTTTATTCGTTCGAAACATACACGGACTGCGGCCTGGTTGCAGAAGAGCACGTCACCGGCGCGAGCCTGCTGGACCTTCTTCGGGCGCGCGGCGCACTCACCGCGCCGGAACTGATCCGATTGCTTGGCCTGTTAGCGCCCGTTGCGGATCACGCGAGCAAACACGGACTGCGGCACGTCGACTTCACTCTCTCCGGCATCCATTTTGTCAGTCGCCAGTCGGGTAATGAGCAATCTCAATCGCAAGTCTTGCGACGCCCACTCACAGCCTGGGAATCATTGTATCTGAAAGTGAATGCGATCGACTTTGGGTTTTTGCCAACCCTTAACGCAACGGTGTCGGGAATGGT